>JALREG010000240.1 GCA_023253905.1 Burkholderiaceae bacterium | reverse complement strand
ACCCATCGCCACCCGGAGACCCTGCTACTTTTCTGCCCGGTTTTCATGCCCGCTGACTTCATGTGGCGCCATTCCTGCAGCCCACCCCACCCCGATGCGCACCAGTTCCGAACGAATCCTCAGTACCCACACCGGCAGCCTGCCCCGCCCCGCCTCCCTGGTCGACCTCTACGCCCGCCGGGCGCGCGGCGAAGCGGTTGACGAGGCACAGCTTGCCGCCGAAGGCCACGCCGCCATGCTGCGTTCGGTCGAGCGCCAGATCGAGGCGGGTCTCGACGTGATCAACAACGGCGAGCAACAGCGCGAGGGCTTTTTCCTTTACGTCCAGCACCGGATGTCGGGCTTTGGCGGCAGCTGGAAACGCTGGACCCGCGCCGATGTCGAGCGCTATCCCGCCTTCCGCCAGATGATGGACGAGCAGAACCGCGGGCGGACTGCGGTGAGCAATTTCGCGCCGCCGCGGGTGGTCAGCGAAGTCCGTTACATCGACCCTGCCGTCGCCTCTGTGGAGGCGAGCGATTTCGCCCAGGCGCTCCGGGGCCGCGACGCGGGCTATGTCGAAGCCTTCCTCACAGCGCCCTCGCCCGGCATCATTGCTGCGGCCTGTCGCAACGAGCACTACGACAGCGAGCGCAGCTACCTGCGGGCGTTGGGCGAGGCGCTACGCCACGAATACGAGGCGATCGTCAACGCAGGTTTTGTCCTGCAACTCGACTGCCCCGACCTCGCGCTGGAACACCATGTGTCGTTTCACGAGGCCGGCGAAGCGCGTTTCCTGCAGTTCGTCGAGCTCGTTGTTGAAACGCTCAATGATGCGATCCGCAACATCCCGCCCGATCGGGTTCGCATGCATGTCTGTTGGGGCAACTACGAAGGCCCGCACGACTGCGATGTGCCGCTTGAGCTCATCTGGCCTGTCATTCGTGAGACCCGCGTGGGCGGCTTCGTGTTGCCGTTTGCCAATGCCCGTCATGCTCATGAGATGCGTGTTTTGAAGCGAATGCCGCTCAAGGACGATCAGGTGATCGTGGCCGGTGTGATCGACGTGCTCACCAATTTCATCGAGCACCCCGAGGTGGTCGCCGACCGGCTCGAGCAGATGAGCGGCTTCGTACGCGGCCCCGAGCAGGTCATGGCGGGCACTGACTGCGGCTTTGACACGTCGGCAGGCATGGGGCGAGTCGCCTCTGATGTGGTGTGGGCGAAGCTGCGCGCGCTGACCGAAGGCGCACGGCTCGCGAGCACGCGCCTTTATCCCCACGCGGGTTGAACCCAACCGTGGTCGAACGCCTTCTCAACCTGTTCTGGATCCTGCTGGGTAGCGGAGGTGCGTGGCATTCATGGACGCTGGGACTACGCGGACCCTCGGGGCCAGAGAGCGGACTTTTCCCGTTTATCGCCTCCTGCGCGATTGCCTGTCTGGGCCTTGCGCTGATGTCAGCCCGGGGCAGCAGCGCGAGGGATCCGCAGTGGCCCGACGCGAGCTCGGGGCTTCGCGCGGCGGGTGTTGCACTGGGCATCGCACTGATGGCCTTCGGCATGGACCGCATCGGCTTTGTGGCGGCTGCTGCCCTGGCCATGCCAGTCCTGCTACGAACCATCGACCGGGCCTCCTGGCTGGAAACGGTGCTGCTCACCATCGGGTCGATCGCAGCCATCGTCCTCATCTTCGGCCGACTGCTCGGCATGCCGCTGCCGCGCGGCCCCTGGGGCTGGTAAACCACCATGGACGCACTCTCGGGTCTTGCCATGGGGTTCAGCGTCATGCTGACGCCGGCCAACCTCTACTACTGCTTTCTGGGAAGCCTGATCGGCACGATGGTCGGTGTGCTGCCAGGGCTCGGTCCGCTTGCGGCACTTGCGCTTCTCCTGCCAGTCACCTTCACCCTGAGCCCGATTGCCGGGCTGGCCATGCTCGCCGCCATTTTCTATGGCGCAATGTATGGTGGCTCGACCACCTCAATCCTGGTCAACATCCCAGGCGAGGCCGCCTCGGTCATCACCTGTCTGGATGGTCATCAGATGGCGCTTCAGGGCCGGGCCGGTGCCGCGCTCGGCATGGCGGCGCTCGGCTCATTCATCGCCGGCACGCTCAGCCTGATCGTGCTCACTTTTTTCGCGCCCGCACTGGCTGCGATCGCCATCCGCTTCGGCCCCCCCGAAAATTTCGGTCTGATGGCACTGGGGCTCGTCTGTACGCTCTTCATGATCACGGGCTCGAAGCTGAAGGGCCTGCTCATGATCGCGCTCGGGTTCCTGCTGTCTTCGGTTGGTATGGACATGGTGAACGGCAATGAGCGTTTCACCTTCGGCATCACCAACCTCACCGCCGGCGTTGAACTGCTTGCGGTGGTGATCGGGCTCTTTGGCATCAGCGAAATTCTGCTGAACGTCGAACGGATCGTGCAGAACACGCTGGTCGCGGAGCGCATCCGAAAGCTGCTGCCAACCTGGTCTGACTGGAAAGCATCTTTTGCGCCCATCCTCCGTGGCAGCGGCCTGGGCTTCATCCTGGGCATCGTTCCGGGCGGCGGTCCCATCACCGCATCGTTCATGTCCTACGCCATGGAGCGGCGCATCGCACGCGAGCCCGAACGCTTTGGCAAAGGCGCAATCGAGGGTGTGGCAGGACCGGAGTCCGCCAACAACGCAGCGGTGGCGGGCAGCATGATTCCGCTGCTTTCGCTTGGCATTCCCAGTAACCCCATCACCGCGCTCCTCCTGGGCGCTCTCATCATCCAGGGCATTCAGCCCGGGCCGCTCTTCATCAGCCAGCGCCCCGACCTGTTCTGGGGCGTGGTGGCGGCGATGTATATCGGTAATGTGATGCTGCTCGTCCTCAATCTGCCGCTGATCGGGCTCTGGGTGCAGATGCTACGCATTCCCTACCGGTTCCTGTTTCCGATCATCGTGCTGCTTGCCATGGTCGGCACCTATTCCGCCAACAAGAATGTGTTCGACATCTGGGTGATGCTGGGATTCGGCGTTCTGGGCTGGCTGCTGCGCAAGCTCGAATACGACATCGCCCCCTTCGTGCTCGCCTTTGTGCTGGCACCGCTTCTGGAACAGTCGCTCCGTCAGTCAATGACGATGTCGGTCGATGGTGCGATGATTCTTTTCCAGCGACCGGTAAGCGCCGGACTGGTCGCCGCCAGCATTCTCTTGCTGGTGCTCATGGTGATTCGGCAGTTCAAGACCAAGCGAGGAGACTCATGAAACGTCATTCCCTGAAAGTACTGGCCGGCCTCCTGCTGTCAGCAGGGCTCACAACCCCGGCGCTCGCAGCTGATCCGGCGGTGGCCAAGTTGAAGCCCAAGGATTTCCCCAACCAGCCGATCGAATACACCGTGGTGTATCCGGCGGGTGGCGGCATGGATGTCACCGCGCGGCTGCTTGCGAAATATGTCGAGAAAGTGAGCGGCGACAAGGTGCTCGTGAATAACCGTACCGGTGGTGGCGGCATGGTGGGCCACACTTTCCTTGCCACGCAGGCCAAGAACGACGGCTACACCGTGGGCATTGTGGCGAACCTGCTTTGGGGTGATGCGATTCTTCGCGCCCAGGGCAAATGGTCGCTCGCCGACCTTGAACCCATCGGCTACATCAACAGCGACGCGCTGATCTGGCTGGTGCAGGGTGAGGGTGCGCTAAAGGGCAAGTCGCTCAAGGAGATCATGCAGATCGCCAAGGACAAGCCCAACACCATCCGGATTGCCACCGTGCCTGGCACGATGTGGGAATACCTGGTGGAGCAGATCGAGGCCAACACCGGCGCCAAGTTCCTGCGCGTGCCCTTCCAGGGTGGCGGCGCAGGCATCAACGCCCTCGCGGGCGGCAATGTGGATCTGGCCCAGGGCTTTGTCGCCGAATTCCGTGGCCTCGCGGAAGCGGGCAAAGTAGCGCCCGTGGCGGTCGCAGCCAATGCGCGGCTGCCGCACATGAGCAACCTTCCCACCTTCAATGAGCAGCTGGGCGCCAAGGAATACACCTGGCAGGTGGTGCGCTATGCGGTGGTGCCCAAGGGTACGGCCGCCGATCGCAAGGCCTATCTGAGTGCAGCCATCAGCACCGCGATGAAAGACGCCGAGCTGATCGCTGAATACTCCAAGGCGGGGGTGTTTTTCGATGATGCACTCATGAAATCAACCAATGTCGCGCGCGACATCAACGCGTACGCCGAGTCAGAGCGCGCGTTCTACCTCAAGACCGGCCGGGTGAAGTAAACCGGCGCGCAGCCGGCCTGGCAAGACTTGCTTGCGCCGGCTGCGCTAGCATCTCGGGTTTGTCTACAGGGAGATGCGACATGACTCGTGAAGTGGTTGTGGTGAGCGGCGTTCGTACCGCCATTGGCACATTCGGCGGCAGCCTCAAGGATCAAACCCCCACCCAGCTCGGTGCAGCCGTGTTGCGGGAAGCCTGCCGGCGGGCCTCGGTGGGCGCCGATGATGTGCACCATGTGGTGTTCGGGCATGTGGTCAACACCGAGCCGCGAGACATGTATCTCGCGCGGGTGGCCACCATCGAAGGCGGCCTTTCGAAAGATACGCCGGCGCTTACGCTCAACCGCCTGTGCGGCTCAGGCCTGCAGGCAATCGTGAGCGCGGCGCAAACCATCATGCTGGGTGACGCGGATGTCGCGATCGGCGGCGGCGCCGAAGTCATGAGCCGCGGACCTTTCATTCTGCCCACCGCACGCTGGGGCCAACGCATGGGCGACGGACAGCTGCTCGACATGATGACCGGCGCACTCCACGACCCGTTCGGTCGCATCCACATGGGTGTCACCGCCGAGAACGTGGCTAAGCAGTGGCAGATCAGCCGCGAAGACCAGGACGCGCTCGCCGTCGAAAGCCATCGGCGTGCGGCCCATGCGGTCAAGAGTGGTTACTTCCGCGACCAGATCCTCGATGTCGAGCTCAAATCGCGTAAAGGCCCGGTCATGTTCAACGCCGACGAACATGTCCGAGCCGATGCATCGATTGAGGACATGGCGAAGTTGAAGCCCGTGTTCCAGCGCGAAAACGGCACGGTCACGGCGGGTAATGCCTCGGGCATCAACGACGGCGCCGGCGCAGTCGTGCTCATGGAGCGACGCACCGCCGAGCTCCGCGGCCTGAAGCCGCTCGCACGACTGGTGTCCTACGCGCACGCAGGCGTCGACCCCGCCGTCATGGGCATCGGCCCGGTGCCGGCCTCGCGCAAGGCGCTCGATCGTGCGGGGCTGCGCACCACCGACCTCGATGTCATCGAGGCCAACGAAGCGTTTGCCGCGCAGGCCCTGGCCGTCACGCGCCAACTCGATCTCGATCCGGCCAAGGTCAATCCCAACGGCTCTGGCATCTCGCTCGGTCATCCGATCGGCGCCACCGGGGCGGTCATCACGGTGAAGGCGCTCTACGAACTGCAGCGCATTCAGGGCCGATACGCGCTGGTCACCATGTGCATCGGCGGTGGCCAGGGCATCGCCGCGGTCTTCGAGCGGGTCTGATCGAACGATGGCGGGCAGCGATCCTCTGACGCAGCCCGCTGCCGAGCTCACTGCCGCGCTCATCCGCCTGGGGCTGCTTCGGGCGGGTGAGCCGGTCACGCTCGCGCCGCTCGCCGGGGGCGTGTCCTCCGACATTTGGCGCGTCGACTTGCCCTCGGGCCCCGTATGTGTCAAGCGCGCACTCCCGCGGCTCAAGGTCAGTCAGGTCTGGGAAGCGCCGGTAGAGCGCAACCGCTACGAGTTCCTGTGGCTGCAGACGGTAGCCGCCATCCAGCCCCGGTGGGTGCCCGCCCTGATCGCAGACAGCGCAGCCGATCAGCTTTTCGTGATGGACTACCTCGAGCCCTCTCGCTACCCGGTCTGGAAACAGGAACTGAGCCGCGGCGTGGCAGTACCCGCCTTTGCCGCGCAGGTGGGCCGGGCCCTCGCCGAGATCCACCGCGCGACGGCTCACCAGCCCGATCTCGCCAAACAGTTCGATACCGACTCGTTCTTTCACGCGCTGCGGCTCGCGCCCTATCTGGAGGCCACCGCAATCCGCCATCCCGATCGGGCCGAAGCCCTGCATGCGCTCGTCCGAACCACGGCGGGCACGCACCGCGCGCTGGTCCATGGCGATATCAGCCCGAAAAACATTCTCTGCGGTCCGGAAGGTCCGGTCTTCCTCGACGCAGAGTGCGCCTGGTATGGCGATCCCGCATTCGATCTCGCCTTCTGCCTCAACCATCTGCTGCTGAAATGCCTGTGGGTGCCCGAGGCCGCACCGCGCTTTATTGACTGCTTCCACACCTTATCAACCGCCTACCTCGCCGGCGTTCAGTGGGAGCCTGCGGCCCATCTCGAGGCCCGCGCGGCGGCACTGCTGCCCGGTCTGCTGCTTGCCCGCGTGGATGGTAAATCGCCGGTTGAATACCTCACCACCGACACCCAGCGCGAACGGGTTCGTCGCGTGGCCCGCCAGCTGCTCGCCAGGCCCGTGGTGCAGCTGTCTGCCCTCGCGCACGCTTGGCGCACGGAGATCTCGTCATGACGACACCCATCACCCAGGTCCTGGCCCGTCGGGTCTGGGATTCGCGCGGCCGCCCCACGGTGGAAGCTGAGGTCCATACCGCACGCGGCGCGGGCCGTGCGATCGCGCCTGCGGGTGCGTCCACCGGCTCGGGTGAAGCGCGCGAACTGCGCGATGGGGGGCGCCGGCTTCGCGGACTCGACGTCGGTCAGGCGGTTGCCAACGCCAACGGCCCGATCGCGCAGGCGCTGGAAGGCCTGCCAGTGGAGGACCAGTCGGCGATCGATCAGGCCATGATCACACTTGATGGCACCGCGAACAAAGGCCGCCTGGGCGCCAATGCCATCGTGGCCGTTTCGCTCGCCGCCGCACAGGCCGCCGCACAGGCGGCCGGCGTCCCGCTCTGGCAGCACCTCGCGCGAGAGCGGGCTGCAGGCACCGCGCCCCGGCTTCCGCTTCCCGAAGTCCAGATCTTTGGTGGCGGCGCTCATGCCGGTGCGCGTGTCGATCTGCAGGATTTTCTGCTGGTCGCACCGGGCGCACGCAGCTTCGCCGAAGCCATCGAATGGACCGCTGAGGTCTATCACGCGGCAGGCGCCCGGATGGCCGCCCGCGGCTCGGTCTACGGCGTGGCCGATGAGGGAGGCTGGTGGCCCGATTTCAACGGGAACGAAGCGGCCATCGAAACGCTCACCCGCGCCATTGAAGACACCGGGCTGTCCGCGCCTGGTCAGGTGGCGATTGCCCTCGATGTGGCCGCCACGCAGTTTTTCGATGGTCGCCACTACAGCCTGAAACTTGACCGCCGAAAGCTCGACCGCGAAGCCTTCGGCGACCTGCTCGCCTCCTGGATCAACGCCTACCCCATCGTTTCGGTAGAAGATCCCTTCGCCGAAAACGATGTTGAGGGCATGCGCGCGTTTACCGCGCGCTGCGGCGCACGCGTACAGATCGTAGGCGATGATTTTCTGGTGACCGACGCAACCCGAATCCGCGAGGCTGCGCGGAGCGGCTGCTGCAACGCGGCGCTGCTCAAACCCAACCAGATCGGCACGGTCTCAGAAACGCTTGCCGCATGGCGCGCGGCGCAGGCCGAGGGCTGGGGCGCGATCGTGTCAGCGCGCTCGGGGGAAACCGAAGACGTGAGCATCGTTCACCTGGCCGTGGGCTGGGGTGTGCCGCAGCTGAAAGTTGGAAGCTTTGCGCGCTCCGAACGGATGGCGAAATGGAACGAGGCGCTGCGCATCGAAGAGGCACTGGGCGCGAGCGCTGCGCCATTTCCGGCGCCCGGTATCTACCCGGCGCGGCCCTGACAACCACCGACCATCCGCCATCATGAGTCACCCAGCCAGACCGCCCATACCCAGCATCGAACTCGCACCAGGCCTCACCATTCCACGCGTCGTGATGGGGCTCTGGCAGGTCGCCGACATGGAACGCGACCGTCCGCCGCTCGATGCCGAGCGGGCTGCCGATTCGCTCGCGCAGCACGCACGGGCAGGCTTCTTCGCTTTCGATATGGCAGATCACTACGGCAGCGCCGAGCTGATCGCCGGACGGCTGCTCGCGCGCGCGCTTGAGCCCCGCCCGCATGCGTTCACCAAGTGGTGCCCCGAGCCTGCAGCCATGACCGAGGCCGTGGTCGATGCCGCCATCGGCCGGGCCCGCGAACGGCTGGGCGTCACCCAGATCGACCTGCTGCAGTTTCACTGGTGGCAGTACACGCACCCAGGCTATATCGATGCGCTGCGCGAACTCGCAAGGCTGCGCGAAGCAGGATCGATCGCTCACCTCGGGCTCACCAATTTCGATACCGATCACCTGCAGCTGCTGCTGGGGCTGAACCTGCCTATCGTCACCAACCAGGTGTCGTTTTCGCTTCTCGATCGCCGCGCTGCGGGCCGGATGAGCACGCTCTGCGCCCAATCCGGGGTGAGGCTTCTAGCCTACGGGAGCCTGGGCGGCGGCTTTCTGACCGATGCCTGGGTCGACCAGCCCGAACCCGTTCACATCCCCGACTGGAGCAAATCCAAGTATCGGCGCTTTATTGATGCGATCGGCGGCTGGGCGGCACTGCAGCGCATTCTGAAGGCCGCGCAACAGGTCGGCCGCCGGCATGGCGTATCGGTCGCCAATGTCGCAGTGCGCTGGGTGCTCGAACAGCCCGCGGTCGCTGCGGTGATCGTGGGCATGCGCCCGGGCGAGCGGGATCACTCCCAGGATAATCAGGCGCTCTTTTCGTTTGCGCTCGATACCGACGACCACGCACGTCTGAACGAGGCGCTGGCCACCACACAGCCCATTCCGGGTGACTGCGGTGACGAATACCGGCGGCCGCCCTTTCTCACCGCTTCGGGCGACCTCAGCCACCATCTCGCCACGTTCCCCACTGCGTTTCCGGTGTCGCCCGTGCCTGCGGCGCCGCACCGGCTGCGCGCCGACAGCGGCACACCCTGGGAGCCTCTCGCGGGCTATTCCCGAGCCGTGCGCGATGGCGATCGAATTCTGGTGAGCGGCACCACCGCCACGCACCCTGGACTGGGTCCGGTCTGCGAGGGCGACGCCGCCGCGCAGACTGTCTATGCGCTCGACAAGATCATTGCCAGCATTGAGGCGCTGGGTGGGCGTCGCGAAGACATTGTCCGCACCCGCGTGTTTTTGCGCGATGTCACGCGCTGGCAGGAGGTGGCCGAGGTACACGGTCGCGTATTGGGCGACGTGCTGCCCGCCAACACCATGCTGGGCAATGCCACGCTGATCGGCCCCTACGAGGTGGAGATCGAGGCCGAGGCGAGCGTCGGCTCCCGCTGAACCGACGCCCCGCGCCCCGACGCCCGCGCGGACCCTGGCCTCAGCCGTCGATCTTCTTGAAGAGCGCCTGCATGTCTTCAATCGAGATGACACGATCGGTTTCGATCTTGCCTCCGGTGATGCGCCAGACCAGCGCCGGGCCCGTCACATCGCCATTGGCATCGAATTCGATCGGGCCGGTGGCCCCCAGATATCGGATGGGCTTGCCCGCCCGGATCAGATCGACCGCCTTGCGATATTCCTCCGGCCCAGTGCCCACCGGCGTACCCGCAGGATCATGCACCTTGCGCACCGCGTCCCGGATGGACGGACCATTAAGTTCGCGCGCGATGTTCATGGCCAGGCCCAGCACCATCACCGCGTCGTACTGTGTGTGCACCCCGGGCCCCTTGCTGTCAGTGTTATAGCGGGCGAGGAATGCATTGTCGAAGGTGGTGACGCTGGGGCTCGCCACCTGCGCGTTGTCCATGCCGAAAAAATCCTCGACAAAACTGGCGCCCACGCCATTGACAAAATCAAGCGTGCGCATGGAGTTGTTCAGCGCCACCTTGCGCGGCCCTCCCAGCGACAGCCATTCGCGAACGATGGTGACCGCATCCTTGGGAAAACCGATCAGCAGCATCGACTCGGGCTTGGAGGCGAGCGCACGCGTGACCTCAGCGCGATAACTGGTCTGGTTATCGTTATAGGGCACCTCGGCCACGATGTCACCACCCAGCTTCGCCACGGCCTGCTTGTAGTACACCAGCATGTCCTTGCCGAAATCGGTGTTCACATAAATGACCACGGTCTTGCGGAAACCGCGGCGTGTGGTTTCCGAGGCCGTGGCATAGGCCTGGGTCTTGCTGGTTGGAATGGTCCGGAAAAAATAGCCGCCGCTTCGACCATCGGCCGTAAACGGACTGGCCGTGGAACAGCAGGTGATCTGCACCACTTTGGAAGGTGCCGTGACGCTGCTGATGATCGGCCCGGTGACGCCGGATGAAATCGTGCCGGTAAAGGCCGCCACGCGCTCAACTTCCACCAGGTATTTGGCAGCATCCACGCCCACCGTGGGCTGGCCCTGATCATCGCGCAGCACAAACTGCACCGGGCAGCCCTTGATGCCGCCGCCCTTATTCACGTGTTCGAATGCCAGTTCGGCTGACTGGGCGATCTTTTTCGTGATCGGCGCCATGGAGCCCGTGAGCGGGAGGATTCCCCCCACCTTGACCGGGCAGGCGGGCTGCTGTGCGAACGCCGTGCCCGCCGCGAGGACACCGGCCACGAGGCCGAGCATGGCAGGACCGAGCCTGCGCGCAATCTGATCCAACATGATCTAGTTCTCCTCCATCAGTTTGAGCATCAAGTGAAACATGGAACGTGTTTGGCGATCAGGAAACCGGTTCAGGGATCGGCATGGCGCGACACCATCGGCTGTTCGCCCAGGAGCCCGCGTGGCCGGTAAAGCAGCACCAGCATGAGGGCAAGCCCGATCAGAATAACCTGGACTGCCGCCCCCTGTGCGGCATGGCTCGGTGGCACGAGCTGCGTCACCGCGACCCCGCTCGCGGTCCAGATGGCCCACACCACTAGCGCGCCCAGCAGCGCACCGCGATTATTTCCGCTGCCGCCCACGATCAGCATCGCCCAGATCTGAAAAGTGAAGATCGGCAGAAAATCAAACGGGCTGACAAAGCCAATGAAGCTTACATAGAGCGCGCCGGCCAGGCCCATCAGCGTCGAACCGATCACAAAGGCCTGAATGCGGAAGGCCCGTGCGCTTTTACCGAGCGACACGGCGGCCAGCTCATCCTCCCGGATCGCACGCAGCACCCGCCCCCAGGGCGATCGCAGCATCCGTTCAAGTGCCGCATACACCAAAGCCGTGATCACCGCGAGCAGGGCCAGGAACCAGAGATTGAACGCCGCCGGGGTATCGAACACCTCGGCAAGCGGCCGGCTGATCCGGGTAAGACCGTTGGGTCCGCCGGTCAGCTCGCTCCAGTTGAGGGTGATGAGCTGAATCGTGACCGCAATGCCAAATGAAGTGATGGCGAGATAGTCGTCACGCAGGCCGATCGTGATCCAGCCGATCAGGCCCGCCGCGAGCGCAGTGACCGCCATGGCGGCGACGATACCCACCGCCCAGGGCCATCCGAG
This sequence comes from Burkholderiaceae bacterium, assembly GCA_023253905.1. The sequence continues at coordinate 17,089 of JALREG010000240.1, read as the reverse complement.
GTTCCCCAGATGGCCAGGCGTGGGCGCGGCCGTCAGGATGGCCTGTGTGTAGCCGCCGATGGCATAAAAGCCGACCACGCCGGCGTTGAAGATTCCGGTGAATCCCCACTGCAGATTGAGCCCCAGGGTGACGATGCCAAGAATCAGTACGATGCAGGCAAAAAAGATCAGATAGGACAGCATGCCGCTCATCGATCCCCCTCGCGGCGCTCACCGAAAATGCCCTGCGGACGAACCAGCAGCACCGCAAGCAGGAGCATGAAGGACATCGCCTGCTTGTAGCCCGGGCTCACCACCAGCAGCAGTACATTCTCGGCAATGCCCACCAGCAGCCCACCCACCACGGCGCCGGCGAGGCTGCCGATGCCACCCAGAATCGCGGCAGCAAACATGGGCAGGAGCAGCTGATGACCAATATCGGCGTTCAGCTGCGGGGTGAGCCCGGTGAAGACCCCCGCCGCGGCAGCCAGCGCCCCGCCAATCATCCAGGTCGATCGGATCACTTTCTCGACTTCGATCCCGCAGCATTGAGCCAGGGCCGGATTTTCTGCGGCGGCGCGCATCGCGATGCCGGTCCGCGTCAAGCGAAGGAACAGATGGAGCACCACCAGAACCAGCAGGGCCACCCCCAGGATGAACACCTGATCGGGCAGGATCCGCACGCCCGGAAGCACCTCGATACTCATCTGCAGTTCGCGGGTGTAAAACCGCGAGTCATGACCCCAGATCAGTACGATGACGTGCCGAAGCACCAGCGCCGCGCCAAAGGACGCAAATACCAGTGTCATATGCTGCGCGCCCCGGCGCCGAAGACGCCGGAACAGCATGCGGTCGACCCCCCACGCCATCAGACCGGTGAGTAGCGCCGCAAGCAGGAGCGCGCCCATCAGCTGCCCGCCAAATGACAGGCCAGCGGTAGGTACGCCTGGGCCCGCAAAGGCCACACACACCAGCGTGAGGTAGCCCCCCCAGGTGAGGAGTTCGGCATGCGAAAAATTGGCAAACCGCATGATCTGCAAGGTAAATGACACACCAATCGCACCCAGCGCGATCACAGCGCCGGTGAGCACCCCGTCGGCCAGCGCCTGACCGATCACGGCCTTACCCCGTCAGGCGCTACGCGGCGCGTCGACCCGGTTCCAAGAAAGGCTGCGATCACCGCGCTGTCATGAAGCAGATCGGCGGCTGAACCCTCAATGCGATTTTTCCCCTCGACCAGCACCAGCCCGCGATCGGAGCGCCGCAACGCCCCCTTGGCGTTCTGTTCCACCATCAGCACCGCCACACCGCTTGCGGCCAGGATCCGCAGCTGCTGAAAGACCTCGTCCACCACCTGCGGTGCGAGACCGGCGGTGGGCTCATCGAGCACCATCAGCTGCGGATTGGTCATCAGCGCCCGCGCAATCGCGAGCATCTGACGCTGCCCGCCCGAAAGCGTGCGCGCCTTGTCGCGCCGCTTATCGGCGAGCGCCGGAAACATCGTGTAGGCGCGCTCGAGCCGCTGACCGAGTTCGCCGCGCAGAAGATGTCCTCCCGCCCGCAGGTTGTCATCAATCGAAAGCGTGGTGAACAGGTTGGCGGTCTGCGGCACAAACCCGATTCCCGCGAGCACCACCTCATGCGTGGGCCGCCCCGTGATCTCGCTTCCAGCAAAGCGCACGTGGCCTTCGGTCACCGTCACCAGACCCATGAGCGCCTTCAGCAGCGTGCTCTTGCCTGAGCCATTGGGACCGATGATGGTGAGCACTTCGCCGGGCGAGACCTGGAGCGATGCGCCGCGTACGATCGGAAGCCCGGGCGCATAACCCGCCACCAGCTGATCGACTTCGATCAGGGGGCTGGCGAACGTAGGCGCCACCGCCCTCATGGCGCAACCTCGCCCAGGTAAGCATCAACCACCCTCGCGTCGCTGCGGACCGCCTCGGGCGAACCGTTCAGAATGACCCGCCCCTGCATCATCACGACCACCGGATCGCAGACGCTCATCACCAGGTCCATGTTGTGCTCGATCACCAGGAACGCGATGCCGCCTGCGTGCAGCCGCTGCACCCGCTCAACCAGGGTATCGAGCAGCGCGGGGTTCACGCCCGCCCCCGGCTCATCAAGCAGGATAAGTCGAGGTTCGATCATCAGCACGCGCGCGAGTTCGAGCAGCTTCTGCTGCCCCCCTGACAGTTGCCCAGCCAGTACTCCCGCCTTGTCTGAGAGCGCGCAGACCTCCAGCACCGCGCGGGCGCGCTCGCGCGTGGCGCGCTCCTGTGCGCGCACCGCCGCAGGTCGGGTCCAGTTGTTCCAGAACCGTTCGCCGGCCTGACCGCTGGCCGCGACCATCAGATTCTCCAACACGGTCATGTGTGAGAACGGGCGTGGAACCTGAAAGGTGCGCGCGAGACCGCGATGGAAAATCCGGTCGGGTGAGAGGCCATCGATCCGCTGGTTCTGGAAGCGGATTTCGCCAGACGACGGGGCAAGCGCGCCTGCGATCAGATTGAACAGCGTGGTCTTACCCGCGCCGTTGGGGCCAATCAGGCCGGTGATGCGGCCAGCCATCACTTCGAGGTTCACCCCATCGACCGCGCGAAGGCTGCCAAACTGCCGTGAGACCCCGCGCAGTTCAAGGAGCGGCGCAGCCGAATGACCGGCAGTCAGGCTCATGCTGCGGCGGCTCCGCCCGGGCGCCGTGCCGTCACTTCGATCTCGACTTTCGCCTCCTCCACCGCAAGCTGCGCACAAACCGTGGTATTGGCAGGACGGGCGCGGCCAAGCCTGCGCGCGAGCACCGCACTCACGGCTGACACATCATCGCGGTTGGGCACATAGACCCGCACTCGCACCACATCATCGAGCGAGGCGGGAACCTGCGCCAAGGCGGCTGCGATCGTATCCAGAGCCTGTTCAGCCTGCTCCGAAGCAGTCGCTGGAAACTGCAGGGTGGCGAGATTGACGCCCACTGTTCCGGAGACAAAGATGTCGTGGCCATCGACCACTGCGCGCGAATAGCCGGCAAGCGCCTCCCAGGGCGAGCCGCTGCTGATATGCCGACGTGCCCCGGGCATGCGTCGGCGGTCCAGATCGGGGGAATCGGTCATACCGAGACTTCCTGAAATCGCGACTCGCGCCAGCGCTCTTCGCGCAAAATGTCGCGCAGCCGCGCCACCGCCTGCCAGAGGTCGGCGTGCGACACGGTGAGCGGAGCCAGCCCAAAGCGAATGACATCGGGCTGACGAAATGACCCGACTACGCCGCTCGCGAGCAACGCCTCACAGGTGGCCCCGCCGCCGGGGCAGCGAAAGGCCAGGTGTCCACCGCGACGATCATGGTCGAGGGGCGAGACCGGTTCAACACCGAACGCTGCGCACTGCTCGCGTAAAAGCTGGCCGAGCAGTCCTGACAGCGACCGATGTTTGGCAAAGACCTGCGCAGGATCGACGCGCGCCCAGATCTGCGCGGCGCAGTCGGCGACGGCGTCCTGCAGGACCGGCATGGTGCCCGTAATGAGCGACATCATGCCGGGCGCGGGCTGATAGTCATTCACGAAATTCATGCGGTCGGCATGCCCCAGCCAGCCCGGGATGGCCGGCCACGCCCGGTTTTGCAGATCGCGCCGAATGAAAGCGAGCGCTGGCGCTCCCGGACCGCAGCTGAGGTACTTATAGCTGCAGGCCACCGCGAAATCCGCCCGATGGGCATTGAGCTCGACCGGCACCACGCCCGCGGTGTGGGACAGGTCCCAGAGCACGCGGGCGCCCGACGCGTGAGCGAGCGCGTTGACCCGCGCCATGTCCCAGCGCTCGGAGCTTCGATAATCGGCGTGCGAGAGCACGACCATGGCCACGTCTGTACCCATCGCGCTGAAGAGCTCAGCCTGCGAGGCGATCGGGCGCGCCCGCCAGCGACCGATTCCCTGATGCACGACGCCCTGCACCACATGAGCATCGGTGGGAAAGCCGTCGCGCTCGTAAATGATCGTGGAGCGCTGGGGCTCATTCGCCACCAGCGACAGGCCGTAAACAAGCAGCTTGTGCAGGTTGAGCGTGGTGTTGTCGACTGCGATCAGCTCCTCGGGCGCAGCCCCCAGAAGCGGGGCGAACGCCGCACCGATGCGCTGCGGGGCATCGAGCCAGTCGGCGCTATGCCAGGCATGCCGGCGCTCGGTGGACCATTCATCAAGGAGCGCGCACGCCATCCGCGCGGGAACCGCGCGCGGCATCGCCCCCATGGAGTTACCGTCGAGATAGATACGCTCACCTGGCGCCCTCTCGAACGCTTCGCGGAATCCGGCAAGCGGATCCATGGCATCCAGCGCAAGGCAGTGATCGAGCGTGATCATGGCGTTGAATCGAACCCTTTCTGGATCGGGCGGTGAGCCTACGGGCCCGCCTCGGCTCCGACGCCGTAAACCGTCCGCGCAGCGGCAGGACTGATGAGCTCGTGTGCGACATCGACCGCGACCTGCCTGGGGTCGCGCCGAGAGGGCTCGCCAAATCCACCACCGCCGGGAATCTCGACGAGCAGCCGCCCACCCGCGGGCACATGGATCGTACCCTTGCCTGCGAAAGGTGTCACGCCTGCCTGGGCATCGATCACGTCCACCCGGCCCGCGGCACCATCGTGCCCGCCGCTGCGCCCCCGGGCTGGAAAGCTGCGGCGATCAAAGGTTGCCGCGGCACAGGTGAAGCCCTGGCCATGCAGGCCGCCCACCACGATCCGCTGGCCCAACCCCCCCCGCCAGGTGCCAGCGCCGCCCGAGTCCGTCAGCAGCATTTTTTCCCAGAACACGACAGGCGCCTGCGCTTCGGTGACCTCGACCGGAATGCCGCCTACACCGGAGGGAAATGCGGTGGCCGAGAGCCCGTCCTTGGTGGGACGCGCCCCGGTGCCCCCCAGACCCACGCTCATCACATTGAAGCGCGGCGCCTTCAATCCCGCCGCCGGCGGGGGGCCTGGCGCCTGGGCCATGGCCAGTACCCAGATGCTGCCCGCCGACTCTGCCGGCACTGCGCCCGCACATGCCGCCTCGAGCGCGCCAAACATGAGGTCGGGAAGCATCTGACCCACCACATGCCGCGCCGTGACCGGCGCCGGATGCGCAGGGTCAACGACGGTCCCAGGCGCGGGCAGCACCACAAAGGGTTCGAGTGAACCCGCGTTATTAGGCACGTCGGGCGCCACCAGGCACTTGAGTCCATAGACTGAATAGGCGTCGGTGTAGCACTTGGGCGAATTGATCCCGCGCGCGCTGGCGGGCGATGATCCCGAATAATCGACCACGACGCGGTCACCCTCGATCGACAACGCCGCATGCAGTTCGATGGGCTGATCGTAGCCGTCGAGCGTCATGCCAACCTGCCAGCGGCCGCGCGGCAGGCGGGCAATGGCCGCGCAGGTCGCCGCGCGCGAATGAGTGAGGATGTGCTCAGCCAGTGCATCGATATCGGTCAGATCAAACTCCGCCATCATCTCCAGTAAGCGCGCGGCGCCCACTTCATTGCAGCTCACCAGCGACAGGATGTCGCCACGCGCTTCAATGGGATTGCGCGAATTGGCCTGCACGATCGCCAGCACATCCTCATTGAGTTCCCCCGACCGGGCAAGGCGCAGGTGAGGGATGCGGGTCCCCTCTTCAAAGACCGAGCGCGCCTCAGCCGAAAATCCGATGCCGCCCACATCGATGGTGTGACAGGTAGAGGCGAATAGCGCAAGGGGCGCCCCGCCTGCAGGTCCGAACACCGGGGTCACCACCACAAAGTCGAAGAGATGGCCGGTGCCCATCCAGGGATCGTTGGTGATGAACACATCGCCTGGACGCATCTGCGCGGGATCGAAGCGGGCAAGAAAATGACTGACCGCGCTCGCCATGCTGTTGACATGGCCGGGCGTACCGGTCACCGCCTGCGCCAGCATCCGGCCGTCGCGATCGTAGACGCCCGCCGACAGGTCACCGGCTTCCCGCGCGACTGATCCGAACGCGGTACGAAGAAGCGCCTGTGCCTGCTCCTCGACCACCGCGATGAGCCGGTTCCACATCACCTGGGTTCGAATGGCTCGCAAGGCTTCGGGCGCTTGGCGGCTGACCGCCGCCTGATCACGCGAGGGTTCAGGATTCATGCCGGGTCCTCTTGAAGTCGCAGATGTCCGGCGCTGTCGATCACTGCGCCCCAGCCCGCCGGCACCACGGTCGTGGTCTCGGGCTCACCGATCAGGGCGGGCCCAGCCAGCCGGGCACCCGGTGCAAGCGCAGGCCGCCAATAGATCGAAAACGTCAACGCCCGGCCGAGCGCGGGGTCCCACACGGTACGCGTACCGGTGGCCGGTACGGCCCGGCAGACCGGGGGCAATTGAGCGGGCGTCACCGGCGATGGTGGCGTGGCCACGGTCAGCATCCAGCTCACCACTTCAATTTCGGAGCCTGGAATCCGCAACCCGTAGATACGCTGATAGGCGGATTCAAACGCCTCGGCGAGCACCGCGAGCGCCGCAGTGTCGAGGTCGCCTGCCGGCACCGTCACGCGTAGCTCATGCCCCTGACCCTCATAGCGCAGTTCGACGATTCGTTCGGTGCGCAGGGCTTCCATGCCCAACCCGACTGCCCGGGCAGCGGGCAGCACCACGGCCAGCGCTTCCTCGCGCATCTGTGCGAGCCGGCGATTGGTGGTCGGGAGATCGAGCGCGCGCAGCCGCCCCTGGGCACTGCGAACCACTTCGAAGGCCATCGGAGCCTGCAGAAATCCGATCGCAGAGCCCACGCCTGCGCCCGCTGGAACCAGCACCCGCGAGATGCCCAACTTTTGCGCGAGCCGCGCAGCATGAAGCGGCGCGCCGCCGCCGAATGCGATGAGCGTGAAATCGCGCAGGGTCTTGCCGCGCTCGATTGCATGAACGCGCGCAGCGTTAGCCATGTTTTCTTCGACGATTTCGGAGACACCCGCTGCTGACCAGAAGACATCCATGGCGAGCGGCCCACCGACCTCCCGCTCGAGCGCCGCCCGGGCGGCGCGCTCATCCAGCTCGAGCGTGCCCGCAGCAAACGCCTGGGCGTCGATCCGGCCCAGCACCAGATTGGCATCGGTGACGGTAGGCGCCACACCACCGCGCCCATAGCAGGCCGGACCCGGCTCAGCGCCCGCCGAGTCGGGCCCCACGGTGATTCGGGACAAGGCGTCAACCCGGCCGATCGATCCCCCGCCCGCGCCGATCTCGACCAGCTCGATGACCGGGATCCGAACAGGCAGGCCGCTGCCCTTCAGGTTGTGCCAGATTCGCCCGATTTCAAAGCGCCGAGCCCGTTCCGGCTCCCCCTGGGTGATCAGGCAGATCTTGGCGGTGGTGCCGCCCATGTCAAAGGCCATCACTTCGTCGAACGAACCGCTGCGCGCGAGCTGCGCGGCAAGGATGGCCCCGCCCGCCGGCCCCGACTCGACCAGCCGGATCGGGAATCGCCGCGCTAGATCAAGCGTCGTCACCCCGCCGCCCGACATCATGAGCAGCATGGGACACGTGATGCCGGCCTGATCGAGAAGGGTACGCAGCCGCGCAAGATAGCCCGCCATCAGCGGCCGGACGTAGGCGTTGGCGCAGGTTGTGGAGAAACGCTCATATTCGCGCATCTCGGGACACACCTCGCTCGACAGACAGAGCGTGACATCCGGTCCAAGCTCCGCCGCCATCAGTTCACGCGCGCGCTGCTCATGCGCAGGCCACGCATACGCATGCAGGAATCCAATCGCCACGGCCTGCACGCCCTGCGCCCGCATCGCACGCGCCGCAGCGATCACCGCCTGGTCATCGAGCGCCTGGAGCACCGTGCCATCGGCTGCCATCCGCTCGGCGACACCGTAGCGCAAGGGTCGCGGCACGAGCTCAGCCGGTCGCTCGATGTTGATGTCGTACTGCGCGTAGCGCTTCTCGTAGCCCATCTCGAGCACGTCGCGAAAGCCCGCCGTGGTCAGAAACGCGGTGCGGGCACCCTTGCGCTCGATCAGAGCATTGGTGGCAAGCGTGGTACCGTGAACGAAGAGGCCCAGCTGGGACGGCGCAATGGCTGCCTGCCGACAGAGCTGCAGGATTCCCTGCATCACCGCCAGCTCAGGCTGCCTCGGTGTGGTGAGCACCTTGCAGCTGTGCACGGCGCCATGCGTCTGAAGCACCACATCGGTGAACGTGCCGCCAATATCCGCCGCGATACGGAACTCGGCCCCGGCAGGCAAGGAAGAAAGCGGCTGCGTCATGCGGACATTGCTACCGTCAGACTGCGGCGCGGCGATAACGCGGATCGCGCCACCGACCGCTTTGCAGCAGCTCGCGCAGCCGCGCGACCGCATCCCACAGCTCGAGATGTCGGGTGACCAGCGGGTGCGGTGCGAGCCTGAGGGCGTCAGGCTTTCGGCTGGAGACGACCACCCCCGCCTCGACCAGCGCCTGGGCGAGCGCGCCGACATCGCCATCGTCGGCGGCGTGTTCAAGACGCAGCGCCACATGGCCGCCACGCTGCGTATGCGCGAGCGGGCTTGCCACCGAAATACCCAGGGGACCGCACTGTTCCTCAACCAGGCGGATGAGGGTATCGGTCAGCGAGCCATGACGGGCGTTGAGCGCCTGGGGGTCTACCTCGCGCCAGATTTCCGCAGCTGCCGCCATGGCGGCATGCGCGATCACGGGCGGCGTGCCCGACAGGTGTCGCAGGACACCCGCGGCCGGCTCGTAATCCGGCCGGAACGAAAACGTGTCGGCATGCCCCATCCAGCCCGCGAGCGCCGGCCAGGCACCTGACTCACGGTGCCGGGGATGCACGTATAGCCAGGCGGGCGCCCCAGGCCCGCCGCACAGGTATTTGTAGCCACAGCCGACAGCGAAGTCGACGCCTGACGCCTCAAGCGCCACCTCCACCGCCCCGGCCGCATGCGACAGATCCCACAACACGAGCGCGCCCTGCGTATGAGCCAAAGCGGTGAGCCCACGCAGATCGAGACGAACACTGCTGCGGTAATCCACCAGCGAAAGCGCTACCACTGCGACATCGCCCGGGGCGAGTGCCTGAGAAAGCCCGGTCGCGTCGCCCACGTCGCGAAGGCGCGCGCCGCGCAGGGCCACCGCGGCCTGTGCAGCGTAACGGTTGGAGGGAAACACCTCGTGCTCGACCACCACAACATTGCGCGGTGCCTGTATCGACAGCGCGAAGTGCAGCAGCTTGTGCTGATTGAGTGTGGTGGTGTCTGCCACCAGCACGTCGCCGGGCGCGGCACCCAGCACCGGCGCAAGCGCCGCGCCGAGCGTGCGCGGCTGATCGAGCCAGTCGGTTTCGTTCCAGCTTCTGCGTCGCGACACCCGCCAGCCCTGATCAAGCACCTGCATCACCCGCTCGGCCGCCGCCACAGGCATGGGCCCGACCGAGTTGGCATCGAGGTAAATGGTGTCCGGGGCGCCCGGCGCAAATCGCGCAGCGAAAGCGGCAAGCCGCTGATGCGAGGCGTCCAGGCTCAGACAATCGGCACGGGTGAGCATGCGCACTCAGGCCGGGCCGGCAGGCACGGAGGGCTGCGAGGGCTGATCCAGAGCGCTACGAATCAGCTCGATTTCGGCTTCATGCGCAGCGATCAGCCGGTGCCAGCGCTCATCGTTCATCTCAGCGGTGCGCCACGCCATCAGCGTGACCAGCGATCCGCCGGACGGGTACCCCAGCGGAGCGCCATCCTGCACCCTGGCCTCAATGCGCGAGACCAGATTCGAAGGCGACTCGCCGACCGAATAGCGGATCGCGCCGGCTTCGTGATCGATGCGTACGCGAACCCAGCCGATGCCGCCGCCAAACAGCGACTCGCCGGTCAGGAGCCCCGGCTCAATCTCCCGGGTATGCCAGAGCCCGAGATTCCAGCGCGCCATACCCCGTGCGGTGCTGAGCAGCGCGATCGCCGCAGCTGAAGGGCACAGGCAGTAGCGGCACACAGCATGAACTGCTGAATGTGGCGTTGGGAATTGAGCAGCAATTGACATCCGTTCGATGCTAGCAGCGGCGCGCTTTACGTACAATCGCCAGCGGTCGAATATCCATTCCATGGGGTTATGTTTTGAGCACTGCTGCGCCGCTGATTCCAACGATCGACGCCGAAGCGCTGCAGCTGATTGCAGAGATCGCCGAGGCGGGCAGCCTCAGCGCCGCAGCGCGCCGCGCCGGGCTCACTCAGCCCGCGCTCACCAAGCAGCTGGCGCGAATCGAGCGCGCACTCGGTGTGCCGCTGTTTGTCCGCAGCATCCGCGGGGTGCAGCCCACTGACTATGGCCAGACCCTGATGCCACGCGCGCGGACGGTGCGCGCGCAGCTGCGCCAGGCGGCCGAAGACCTTGCCCAACTGCGCGGCCAGCGCGAGGGCCGGGTCACCATCGCTATCTCGCACCTCGCCACGATTGCGCTGCTGCCCCGTGTGATCGCAGGCTTTCGGGAGCAGTGGCCAGCCGTGACCCTGCGGGTGGTCTCGCCCGCTTTCCCCTACCGCCTGGGGGGACTGCGCGAAGGCGCACCCGATTTCGCCATCGCACAGCTGCCCGCACAGCCCTTGGGCGCCGAGTTTGTGGTGCGGCCACTGTTACCGACCGCCATCGTGGCCGTGGTTCGGTCCGGCCATCCGAGGGCGCGCGCCCGCACGCTGACATCCCTCACAGGCGAGTCGTGGCTGTTTCCCAGTCTGGACAGCTCAACCGCCAGCGCGGTGCTCAATGCGTTCGAGCGCGCGCGTCTGCCCGCACCTCGGTGTCCGGTCAGCTGCGAAACGCTGACCGGCATGGAAACACTGGTGGCCGCCACCGATCTGATCGGAGCCTTCCCGAGCGACGTGCACGCCGCGCGGGCCGCCGCCACCGGACTGATCGCCCTTCCGCTTGCCGAGTCGATCCAGGGGCGCGGCCTATCCCTCATTCACTGGGCTGATGCCAAGCCCTCACCCGCTGCCCGCGATCTGGCCGATCGGTTCATCCACGCGGCGCGAGCCCTCGCACGCAATCACCCAAGCTAAGCTGGCCCCGCGCATCAGCCGTTGGTTTCGCCCAAGGGCACCACGCTGAAATCCGCATGATGGAGCGCGCGCTTTTCAAGCCGGCTGATCCGAAACCTCGCACCACACGCCGGGTCGGTGGCTGCGATCACGCAGTCCGAGGTCATCCAGTCGTTTGGATGCGTGGGACGCTGTTTGGCGGGAATGAACGGCAGCACAGCCAGCAGGCCGTACAGCGAAAACTCCGGTCTGTCTTTAGGAAACACCACCCGGCCGCCGATCACATCGAAATAGTCGCCCTTCTTCACATGCATGACGAATGGTCGTTCGGATTCGATCACTTCGACCCGCAGGTCATACAGCTCAAACAGATCGTCGGGATGCTCGTCAGATGCCATGTCGTACGCTCCTCATCCGCGCAATTCATCGAGTTTGGGGGCCAGATCAACCTTGGCGGGAGCGCCGTGCGTGTTCTGGTTCATCTGCATGATGCGCATATGGATGCTGGCCGGGTCGCGTTCCACGTCGTAGCAATCGCCAGGCGGCCCGTTCGCGGCCGCCGCCAGCGCATCGAGCGTCTGGCGATCCTGAGCGTCGAGCTGGATCCGGAAAATCGCGAGGCTGCTGGAGAGATGCTGCGCGTCGCGCGCGCCCATCAGCGCGACCGCCACCTGGGGCTTATCCAGCACCCAGCGCGCGCAGACCGCCGCGATGTCGGTCTGGTGCTTGTCGGCAATGCCCCGGACCTCGGTCAGCAGCTTCTGAAACCGTGCCCAGCCACCATATTCCTCCACCATCAGCCGATACTTGACCAGCGAACGATTGGCATAGGGCTGAGGCGGATCGGCCGCGCCCAGCCAGCGATCGGACAGAAAGCCCCCTGCCACGGTACCGTAGCAAAGCAGATGAATGCCATGGTCGCGACAGAACTGCACCATGCCGCGGTCAGGCCGGGAATCGATCAGAGAATACTGCAGCTGATGCGTAAGGAGCCGGATACCCGCAGCCGTTATCTCACGCAGGTGCGTAACATCGAAGTTGGTGGTGCCCAGGTGGGCGATCTTGCCCGCCTGCTGCAGCTCCCTCAGCCAGCCAAGGGCCTGAACACAGCCCGGCACAGCATAGTCCCACCAGTGAAACTGCACCAGATCGAGTTGCTCCACACCCAGCCGGCGAAGCGACAGATCAATGATGCGGCCCACATCGTCTCGGGTGAGGCTCGCGAGCGTGGCGAGGTCAGGGGTGTATTTGGTGGACACCCGCAGTCGCTTGGCGAGCGCCGGATACCGGCGACGAAAGCGGCCGATCAGCTCCTCAACGCCCACATAGTGGTCCGCACAGTCGAAGGCGGTGATGCCAGCCTCCACGAAGCGGCGCATGTCCTCGATCGCGGCATCGGGATCGACCGGCGCGCCATGCCGCTCGGCCAGTTGCCAGTTCCCTTTGGCAACGCGTGAGATCACATAGCCAGGGGCCAGCTCGACGGTTTCAATCACTGGATGCATGGCAGGGGCTCTCGGAAAAACGGCAAGCGAAATTTCGATCGGGTAACAAAACGCTGTGCCCCCAGCGCCTCACCATATCGGATGAGCAGATCCATCGCCCAAGCCGTCGCGCATCGCTTTTTCGTGGTCGGTGAGCTGCATGGATCAGCCCGTCAGGCCACCGCTGCAAGCGAGCGTCGTGCCGCCTCCAACGTGTGAGCGATATCGTCATCGCTGTGAACGCTTGAGAAGAAGAATGCCTCGACCGGTGAGGGGGGCAGATACACCCCGGCCCCGAGCATCAGATGATAAAAGCGCTTAAAGCGATCAAGGTCCTGCTGCTGAGCCTCACCAAAACTCGCGGGGGGGGTGGCCCGGAAATAGAGCCCCGCCATCCCGCCCTGATGCTGCGCGCTGAAAGCAACGCCTGTCTCACGGCCCGCCGCATTCAGCCCGTCCACCAACTGCCCGCAGCGGGCATGGAGCCTTCCGAAAAATCCGGGCTCGGAGATGAGATCGAGCGTCGCCAGGCCCGCCGCCATGGCAATGGGGTTGCCTGAAAGCGTGCCCGCCTGATAAACCGGCCCCAGCGGCGCCATCATCTCCATGATCGCAGCCGGCCCGCCAATCGCACCCACCGGCATACCGCCACCGATCACTTTGCCGAATGCACTCATATCGGGCTGGATGCCAACCACCTCCTGAGCTCCGCCCAGCGCCACCCGAAATCCGCTCATCACCTCGTCAAAGATGAGGAGCGCCCCATGACGCGTGCAGAGCGTGCGCAGTCCTTCGAGAAAGCCGGGTGCCGGACGGATCAGGTTCATGTTGCCCGGCATGGGCTCGACCATCACGCAGGCGACGCTGTCAGGATGCGCGGCAAACAGCGCCTCCACGCTCGCAAGGTCGTTGTATTGGGCGACCAGGGTGTGCTGAGCCAGATCAGCCGGGACGCCCGCCGAACTGGGGGTGCCGAACGCAAGCGCTCCCGACCCGGCCTTCACCAGGAGGCTGTCCGCTGTGCCGTGATAGCAGCCCTCGAACTTGATGATGCGGTCGCGCTTGGTGTAACCCCGTGCCAGGCGAATCGCCGACATCGCGGCCTCGGTGCCTGAGCTGGTAAAGCGCACCCGTTCCACCTGCGGGAAGAGGGCACAAAGCCGCTCGGCAAGCTCGCTTTCCATGACGTTGGGGGCGCCGTAAGAGAGCCCGCGTACCGCCGCCTGCTGCACGGCCTCGATCACGTGAGGATGCGAGTGGCCTGCGATCATCGGCCCCCAGGATCCCAGGTAGTCGATATAGCGCTTACCCTCGACATCCCACATGTAGGCGCCCTCGGCCCGGGCGATGAATCGCGGCGTACCGCCCACGGCACGGAAGGCACGGACTGCGGAATTCACGCCACCGACCAGCACCTTTCGGGCGCGTGCAAATTCAAGTTCATTGCTTGTTGTCATGTTGCTTCTCCCCATCGCTGCGACCTGTACAGACCGGGCGTCAGTCTAGCCGAACACCCGTACTGACCACATGCCCGACCGCTGAGAATCAGCACGGTGGATGCCAGGGTTATGCGCCCGCAGGTTCCACCCTGACCGCACAGTATTTGAGCTCGGGAATTTTGCCTGCTGGATCAAGCGCAGGGTTGGTGAGCGCGTTAGCGGCGGCCTCGGCATAAGCAAACGGAATGAACACGTCGCTGCGTGCGAGCCCCGCATCGGCGCGCACCCGCAGCCGGATCGATCCGCGGCGTGAGCGCACGACGGCAAGATCGCCTGGCGCCAGCCCAAACTGGGCCAGCGCCCCCGGATGCATCGAGACCGTGGGCTCGGGCGAAATCGCGTCAAGTGCCTGCGCGCGCCGCGTCATCGACCCGGTGTGCCAGTGTTCGAGCTCACGCCCCGTGATCAGGACCAGCGGATAGTCGACATCAGGCAATTCATCGGCAAATCGAAGCGTGGTGGGCACGAAGCGCGCACGTCCGTCGTCAGTCGGAAAATGCTCGGTAAACACCACCGCTTCGCCCGGATCGTCATCGCCCGTGCAAGGGTAGACCACCGCGCCCTCACGCTCCAGACGCGCCCAGCTGATGCCCGCAAGCGAAGGCATGCAGCCGCGCATTTCCTCGAACACGTCGCGCGGATGGGTGTAATGCCAGGCTAGCCCCAACCGCCTTGCGAGGTCCACGATGATCGCCAGATCCTGTCTGGCCTGCCCGGGGGGCACGAGCGCCGCGCGCCCAAGCTGGACCAGCCGATCGGTATTGGTGAATGTTCCGGTTTTTTCGGCATGAGCCGAGGCGGGCAGAATCACGTCTGCAAGCCAGGCGGTTTCGGTCGGAAAAATATCCTGAACCACCAGGCAATCGAGCGAGGCCAACGCCTCTCGCACATGCGACAGATCAGGGTCTGACATCGCTGGGTTCTCGCCCAGGATGTACATGCCGCGGATCCGCCCCGCATGCGCCGCGTTGATGATCTCGACCACGGTCAACCCGGGCGCCCGCGGCAGGGGCTGCGCCCAGAAGTCCTCGAACGCGCGAACGACCCGCTCGGTGCCAACCCGTTGGTAGTCCGGCAGCATCATGGGGATAAGACCCGCATCGGAGGCGCCCTGTACATTGTTCTGGCCACGAAGCGGGTGAAGCCCCGTGCCGGGGCGGCCGATCTGGCCAGTGGTGAGCGCAAGAGCAATCAGGCAGCGGGCATTGTCGGTGCCATGCGTATGTTGCGATACCCCCATGCCCCAGAGAATCATCGACGCCCGACTGGTCGCGTAGAGCCTCGCCACCTCGCGAAGCGTCGTGGCATCGATCCCGCAGATGGGGGCCATAGCCTCGGGCGAGGTGTCGCGGACTGCTTCCCGCAGTTCATCAAACCCGCTTGTTCTCGCCGACACGAACGATTGATCAACCAGCCCTTCTTCAATGATCACATGCAGCATTGCGTTCAGCATGGCCACATCCGTGTCAGCACGAAACTGCAGCATGTGCGTGGCAAATCGTGCGAGGCCGTTTCGGCGCGGGTCGGCCACAATCAGCTTTGCACCCGCCTTCACTGCATTCTTGATCCAGGTCGCAGCAACCGGGTGATTCACGGTGGGATTGGCACCGATCACGAAGATGACTTCTGCCTCGGCCACATCAGCGACCTGGTTCGAGACGGCGCCTGAGCCGATGCCCTCCAGAAGCGCAGCGACGCTCGAGGCATGACAGAGTCGCGTGCAATGGTCGACATTGTGGGTGCCAAACCCGGTACGGATCAGCTTCTGAAACAGATACGCCTCTTCGTTTGAGCCCTTGGCGGAACCGAACCCAGCGAGTGCATCGGGCCCATCCCGATCCCTGATCGCGGCAATTTTTGCCGCGACCATACCCAGCGCCTCATCCCAGCTTGCCTCGCGGAACGAATCCTGCCAGTTGGCGGGCACCCGGTCGGTATCCAGACGCTTGGGCGCATCGGCGCGCCGGATGAGTGGCACGGTGAGGCGGTCGGGGCTGCTGACATAGTCGAAGCCGAATCGACCCTTGACGCACAGTCGCGACTGATTGGCGGGCCCAGGTCGGCCCTCCACATGAATGACCCGGTTACCGCTCACGTGATAGGTCAGCTGACACCCGACGCCGCAATAGGGGCAGACCGAGTCGACCGACTTCTCTGCGCGCCGCGGGGCGATCGCCGATGCGGCGAGGAACGAATCATCGGCCACACGAGACGCCGCCGCGCCCAGGAGCTTGGGCATCAGCGCGCCGGTCGGGCAGGCCTGCACGCATTCACCGCAGCCCACGCAGGTGGAGGCACCCAGTGCATCGTCAAGATCGAAGACGATCTTCGCGGCATCGCCCCGCCACGCATAGCCGATCACATCATTGACCTGCTCCTCGCGACAGGCGCGCGCGCAGCGACCGCACTGGATGCAGGCATCGAGATTGACCGCGATCGCAGGATGACTCACATCCGGCACCGGTTGCTCGCGCGGCGCAAAGCGTGGCGTGCCCACCCCCATCTTCGCCGCCCAGTCGTGAAGCTCGGAGTCTTCGCGATACGGCGTCTCGGGCATGTCGGCGAGCAGCAGTTCGAGCACCATTTTCTGTGCCGCCCGGGCGCGATCGCTCCCGGTGTGGACCTTGGCGCCGGGCGCGGGTGCGCGACAGCAGGAGGGCGCGAGCACGCGCTCGCCTTCGATTTCCACCACGCAGGCGCGACAGTTGCCATCGGGTCGAAGACCATCGCGATGGCAGAGGTGGGGAATATCGATGCCGTGGCGACGTGCGACCTGAAGCAAGGTCTCGCCCGCGCGGGCGTGAACCGCTTGCCCATCGAGTTCAAAAGCGATGACGGCAGGCTGTGCAGTCAGCGAAGCGTCTCTTGCATTCATCCGCTGACCACCTCGGGAAAATGCCGAAAGAGCGACAGCACTGGGTTCGGTGCGGCCTGCCCCAGACCACAGATCGATGCATCGATCATGGTTTGCGAGAGCTCGCGCAGGAGCGGTTCATCCCATCTCGGCGCTTCCATCAGGGTCACCGCTTTAGCCGTGCCAACCCGGCACGGCGTGCACTGACCACAGGACTCAAGGCGGAAGAAACGCATCAGATTCTGCGCGGCGCGCCGCAGGTCATCC
>JALREG010000236.1 GCA_023253905.1 Burkholderiaceae bacterium | reverse complement strand
ACAGACGCATCGATCCGGCGGCCGATGGCGGGTAAATGCTCGTGAAAGCGAGGGCTTGTGAAAGCAGGCGCTTGCAGGAACAGGCAGGTGGCGAATAAATCGGTTGTTAACAAATCGGTTTCAACGCCATCAATTTTACTTGACCGGGGCCAGGGGCGGACCGGACGCGTTTCCGGTAACGGGGGTTCAGCGCGACAGGCTCACAGCCGTCTGTCCCGACAGTTTTCAGGCTGCAGACCACTGCAGCGAAAGACAGTCGAGCGGGGCTGTGTTCCGCCGTTTTGAACCCGATTTTGAAGAAAAGGAGCGTACATGCGTCATTACGAAATCGTACTGATCGTTCACCCCGATCAGAGCGAGCAGGTCCCCGCCATGATCGACCGCTACAAAGCGATGGTCGAGGCACAGCAGGGCAAAATCCACCGGGTGGAAGACTGGGGTCGTCGGCAGCTTGCCTACCCGATCCAGAAAGTCGCCAAAGCCCACTATGTGCTGATGAATCTCGAGTGCGGCAAGCCCGTACTTGACGAACTCGAGCACGCCTTCAAGTTCAATGATGCGGTGCTGCGGCACCTCACGCTGGCCATGAAGCGGGCGCACACTGGTCCCTCCCCGATGTGGAAGCAGATCCAGCGCGAAGAGGCTCGCAAGGTGGCCGCTGAGTCGGCCCCGGCGGCGCCTGCCCCCGCGCCGCAGGTCTGATCGGTTCGTTTGGGTCCGGAATCCAACTCGGTGTCGCTGCAAGCGGTGCTCCAGTCCATGCAGTCCTTGCGCTACACGCCAGGAGGCGTCGCCATGATCGATGCAGTCTTGTCGCATCGCTCCACGCAGCGCGAGGGCGGACATCCCCGGCAGGTCGAACTCGATCTGTCGGCACGCTTTGCTGATCGGGCTGCCGAACAGCTGTCGCGTACGCCCCTTGGCAGCGTGCTTCGCGTGCAGGGCTTTCTTGCACCTCGCCGCCGCGGCAGCAAGTCCGTGCTGCTGCATGTCACTGAGTTCGAACACGACCCGACACCGGCATCCCCCTCCGGATCCGCCTAAACCCTGTTCCGAATTTTTCTGAAAGGTTCAACCATGGTTATGCGTCGTGGCACGAAGGACAAAAAAGTCCGCCGCAACACTCAAAGCGCGCTTTTCAAGCGCCGCAAGTTCTGTCGGTTCACCGCTGAGAAAATCGAGTGGATCGACTATAAAGACGTCGACGTGCTGAAAGACTTCATCACCGAGACCGGGAAGATCATTCCCGCACGTCTCACCGGCACTCGGGCTCGCTATCAGCGCCAGCTCGGCGACGCCATCAAGCGCGCGCGTTTCCTCGCGCTGCTGCCTTACACCGACAACCACTGAGGAGGGGTGAACCATGCAGATCATCCTGCTCGAACGCGTTGCCAATCTGGGCCAGCTGGGTGACGTGGTCCGCGTCAAAGACGGCTACGCCCGCAATTTTCTAATCCCGCAGGGTAAGGCGCGCCGCGCCACCGATGCAGCGCTGAAAGAATTCGAAGCGCGTCGCGCCGAACTCGAAAAAGTTCAGTCTGAGAAGCTGACGGTAGCCCGGTCGCTGGGCGAGCGTCTGTCTGGCTACACCTGGCAGACCACGGTCAAGGCCGGTGTTGATGGGCGGCTCTTCGGCTCGGTCACCAACTTCGATGTGGCCGAAGGGCTTACCAGCCAGGGCTACACGGTCAGCAAGGCCATGGTGCGCATGCCCACAGGCCCCATCAAGACCATTGGCGACCACAAGCTCGAGATCGCGCTTCACCACGATGTCGTGGTCGAAGTCACGGTGTCGGTGCTGGGCGATACCGCCTGATCGGGGTCGCGCTGGTCGGTTCCGCGCCAGGGCGGAACCGAGCCGCAGAGAAGGGGGCGCGAGAGCGCCCCTTTTTCGTCTGCGCTGCAGGCACGCCTGAAGCTGGGCCGCCTGAGGTCGTGCCATGTACCGGGTGGCCGAGTCTGCCCTTTAATATTCCGTCGGACAGGCCAGTTGAATGGCTAATGAGGGTACCGGTCAGGTATCCTGAATGAGGGCAGACTCCTCGCGTTTTTCTTTCCCTGGACCCCATGTTTCCTGACGCTTCCGCTGATCCCGAATTGAGTGCCCGCGATCCCGAGATCGCGGCGCTGCGCACGCCTCCGCACTCCACTGAGGCCGAGCAGGCAGTGTTGGGCGGGCTGATGCTGGATAACACCGCATTTGACCGGGTTGCCGATCTGCTGCGAGAGGGAGACTTCTATCGGCACGACCATCGTCTGATCTGGCAGCAAATTGCGCGTCTGATCGAACGCAGCCAGCCGGCTGATGTGGTGACCGTTCTCGAATCGCTACAGACCGCGGGGCACGCGGAAGAGGCGGGTGGTCTGGCGTATCTGAACACGCTCGCCACCGAAACGCCTTCAGCGGCAAACATCCGGCGCTACGCTGAGATCGTTCGTGATCGCGCAGTGCTGCGGCGCCTGATTTCAACCTCCGATGAAATCGCCACGTCGGCGCTCAATCCGCAGGGCCGCGACACCCGGCAGCTCCTCGATGAGGCCGAGTCGAAAATCTTTCAGATCGCGGAAGACGGTGCCCGCGGCGAGGCCGGTTTCCAGCCGCTGCAAGACCTGCTGGGCAAGGTGGTCGAGCGCATTGATCAGCTCTACAACCAGGACAACACCAGCGACGTGACCGGCGTGCCCACTGGGTATGTCGATCTCGATCGTATGACCTCGGGTATGCAGCCTGGTGATCTGGTCATCGTGGCCGGTCGCCCCTCGATGGGCAAGACCAGCTTCGCCATGAACATCGGCGAACACGTGGCGATCGAGCAAGGGCTGCCCGTGGCGGTATTCAGTATGGAGATGGGGGCCACGCAGCTGGCCATGCGTATTCTGTGTTCATCCGGGCGACTCGATCAGCAGCGAATCCGGACCGGCCGCCTGATCGATGATGACTGGCCGAGGCTCACCAGTGCCATCTCCAAGATGCAGGAGTCACCGCTTCACATCGATGAATCGCCGGCGCTCAATGCGCTGGAGCTCCGCGCACGCGCGCGGCGGCTGGCCCGTCAGTGCGGCAAGCTGGGCCTGGTGGTGATTGATTATCTTCAGCTCATGTCGGCTTCGAGCGCCGGTGAGAATCGCGCCACCGAAATTTCCGAAATTTCGCGCTCGCTCAAGGCGCTTGCCAAGGAACTTGATTGTCCGGTGATCGCGCTGTCGCAGCTCAACCGATCGCTCGAGCAGCGACCCAACAAGCGGCCGGTGATGTCGGATCTGCGTGAATCGGGTGCCATCGAGCAGGATGCGGATGTGATCATCTTCATCTACCGCGACGAGGTCTATAACCCCGATTCCACCGACAAGGGTACGGCCGAAATCATCATCGGCAAGCAACGTAACGGCCCCATTGGCACCGTACGCCTCACCTTCATTGGCGCCTACACCAAGTTCGAGAACTACACCTCCGGGCCGCAGCCCTGAGGGGCGAGGCGCGGGCGATCGTAGGGTTTGCGTGACTCGCCCAAGGCCTGCGCTCGAAGCCCTTTCCTAAAGCGCATCGGCTGCGAAATCGGCCAGCCGCGAGCGTTCGCCCCGTTGCAGGGTCACATGCCCGGAGTGGGCCCAGCCTTTGAACCGATCCACGACATAGGTGAGGCCGGATGAACCCTCGGTGAGATAGGGCGTATCGATCTGCGCGATGTTGCCCAGGCACACCACCTTGGTGCCGGGGCCTGCACGCGTGATGAGCGTTTTCATCTGCTTGGGCGTGAGGTTCTGGGCCTCATCAATGATCAGGAACTTATTGATGAAGGTGCGCCCGCGCATGAACGACAGGGCCTTTACCTTGATGCGGGTGCGCACCAGATCGGTGGATGCCGAGCGGCCCCATTCGCCGGCCGCCGGGTCGCCCTGCAGCAGCACTTCGAGGTTATCCTCGAGCGCTCCCATCCAGGGCTGCATTTTTTCCTCTTCGGTGCCCGGCAGATAGCCGATGTCTTCGCCCACGGGTACCGTGGCGCGGGTCATGATGATTTCGGTGTAGCGACGGCTCTCGAGCACCTGCGTGAGTCCGGCGGCGAGCGCGAGCAGCGTCTTGCCGGTGCCCGCCTGACCGAGCAGGGTGACGAAGTCGATCTCCGGATCGAGCAGCAGATTGAGCGCGAAATTCTGTTCCCGGTTGCGCGCGCCCACGCCCCAGACGGCGTTTCGATGGTGGCCGTGATCTTTCAGCGTCTGAAGCACCGCGGTCTTGCCGACGATTTCCCGCACTCGCGCGGTGAGCGGCGTGTCGCCCTCGAGGTAGACGAACTGATTGAGCATCAGGCGGCTGATGAGCGGCCCGGTGATCCGGTAGAGCGTGTTGCCGTTTTGCTGCCAGGATTCAACGCCCTTGCCATGCTTGTCCCAGAAATCAGTCGGCAACTCGAGGATGCCGCTGTAGAGAAGATCGGTATCTTCCAGGACCTGATCGTTGAAATAGTCTTCTGCCGGCAGCCCGAGCGCATGCGCCTTGATGCGCATGTTGATGTCTTTGGACACCAGCACAACCTCGCGCCCCGGGTGTTGCTCCTGCAGTGCGCGCACCACGCCCAGAATCTGGTTGTCGGCTTTGCCCATGGGGAGCGACGCCG
>JALREG010000233.1 GCA_023253905.1 Burkholderiaceae bacterium | reverse complement strand
ACAGGGTGGCTTCACCGAGCCGAGCGCGGCTTAATCGGCCTCGTCCTCCGCCAGCCGGCGTTCGCGTTCAATGTCCTCTTCGCTCGCCTCGGCCACCGAAATCACCCGCAGTTCGAAACGAAGCGCCAGCCCGGCAAGCGGATGATTGCCATCCAGCACCACGGTGTCCTCGGTGAATTCGGTCGCGATATAGACATGCCCGTCGTGATCGAGTTCAGGCATGCCCGGCACTTTCTGAAACCCCATGCCTTCTTCCAGGTCATCGGGAAAGCCCGCGCGCGGCGCCAGATAAACCAGCGACGCATCGTAGTCGCCAAACGCATCCTCAGGTTCGAGTTGCAGCGCTGCCGAGTGACCGGCCTCGTGACCTTCAAGCGCCCGTTCGATTCCCGCCAGAACCGCGCCATAGCCGCCATGAAGATAGGTAAGCTCGCGTTCGCCCGGCTCGATCGGCTCGCCCTGCGCGTCACTGATTCGGTAGCGCAGGGTGACCCAGCGTCCCGCGGTAATCGATAACGACATCAACGTCTCCCGGGTGATCCATGAATCGACAGTCCAAGCCCAGCCCGACCCAGCCGCCCGCCTCCCGAACTGCGCCCCGAAAGGGCAGCCAGGCTGCGCAGGCGGATGCTCGGCTTCTGGGCGGCCTGAGTGTAGACGAGTTCCTGCGCGTTCACTGGCAGCGTCGGCCGCTTCTGGTCCGGGCCGCGCTGCCCGATATCAAGCCACCCTGCGATGCGCAGGCGCTGATCGAACTCGCTCAGGACGATTCGGTTCAATCGCGACTGGTGACCTCCTTCGGCGGCCGCTGGCAGCTCGCGCACGGGCCCTTCGAACCCGATGAGTTACCGTCGCTCGGGCGAAGCCGCTGGACCCTGCTGGTGCAAGGGGTCAATCTGCATGATGACCGTACGAACGAGTTGATGTCCAAGTTCCGGTTCATCCCGGATGCCCGACTCGACGATCTGATGATCAGCCTCGCCTCAAATCAGGGCGGGGTGGGGCCCCACCTCGACTCCTACGATGTCTTCCTCATCCAACTCTGGGGCAAGCGCCGCTGGCGGATCGCCCCGCCGGGTAAGGATCGGTTCAAGCCAGGGCTCCCGCTCAAAATTCTTGAGCAGTTCGAGCCCACTCAGGAGTGGCTCCTCGAACCGGGCGACATGCTCTACCTGCCCCCAGGCTGGGCCCATGACGGCATGGCGGACGGTCCATGCATGACCGGCTCGGTGGGCTTCCGGGCACCGTCGCGACAAGAGTTTCTGCGCGAATTCCTGGCGGATGCCGCTGATTCACCAGGCGGGCCTGATCCCCGCTTCGGAGATCGTGGCCGCGTCCCCAGCGCGCACGCAGCGGAGGTTCCCGTTGACCTGCATCAGCAGATGCGCGAGTGGGCGATTAACTGGCGGCCCACTCGCGCATCAGTGGATGATTTCATCGGGCGCTTCCTCACCGAGCCCGCAGCAAACGTTTTTTTCGATGCCCCAGTGCGACTCAACGAAGCGCGCTTCATCGAGGCAGGCCGCCGCGAGGGCTTTCAACTGGACCGACGCACCCGCCTTCTTTATCGCGCCTCACGCTTCCATATCAACGGCGAGTCGGTTGCGGCGCCCCATTCAGGGCCGGCGCGATATCTACTCCGGAAGCTTGCCAACCAGAGACAGCTCACCGCGCACGAGGCCAGCCAGGCAAGCACCCACCCCGAACTCGCCCAACTGCTGGGTGACTGGGCCCGGGCAGGATGGATACACCCTGCCAATATTCAGAAGCCTCGTTGACCCCTCGCAACCGATGTCCCCGCGCCACGCGCGAGCCACAATCGCTCCACCCCGGGCAGGGCTCACCGTGCGGCTCGCACACCGACCCGAACCGCTGCCGGATCAGACCTCGGTCCAGTGGAAACCCGTCTCCTGATCCGCCACCCCCACCGATCCGGGATCAGTCTGAAGCGCCCCGGCGAGCGCCTGCTGCGCCAGCGCGGGGGCGTTGTTTTGAGCGCTGAGATGTGCGGCAACCACCCGGCGCAGGCGACGATTGTCGAGCGATGCCAGCAGATCGGCAGCGGCATCGTTGGCCAGGTGTCCCCATGGGCCCGAGATTCGGCGCTTCAGTACTTCGGGATAGGCATTGTTGGCGGCCAGCAGCGCGCTGTCGTGATTGCACTCGAGTACCAGCGCGTCCATGCCCGAATAAGCGCGCCTTACGTGTGCGGATCCATGACCGAGGTCGGTGAGGACCCCCAACCGGACGCGACCGTCGTCGATCACATACTGCACCGGCTCCCTCGCATCATGCGGCACCGATACCGGCATGATGTGCAGGCCCCCCACCTCAAAGGGCTGGTCGGGTGTGACCGTACGGAACAGCGTTGGCAGCGCCTCCGTGTCGGTCAGCGTTGACTCATTGGAACTTGCCGAAAGTGTCCCATGGGTCAGCCACGCAGGAATCCGATGCGAGCGCGAGAGTCGGAACACCCCGCCCACATGATCGCCATGTTCATGCGTGACCAGAATTGCGTCGAGCTGCTCAGGCTCAATGCCTGCGGCACGCAGCTTTCGCCGGGCCTCGCGCAGGCTGAAACCGCAGTCGATCAAAACCCGGGTGATGCGCGTACCGTCCTGGCTCTCGATCAGCAGAGCATTGCCGTCGCTACCACTGCCGAGGCTTGCGAACCTCATGCCGGCGAACCGAAACTGGCGGGCGCAACCTCCAACCAACCCAAGCGAACCACGCCCGGGCTTACAGCAGCATCTGCTGCATCAGCAGGTCGAGAATCCGGTTGACGGTGGCGCGGTCAGCCTCGGGAGTGGGTTTACCGTCTTTGTCCTGAATGGTGAGCCGTACACCCGTGCCGGCCGACACCAGGCTGAGTCGGTATTGCTGGCTCAGTTCAGGCTTGGACGACTGGGTAAACAGGCGACCGAAGAAGCCAGGCCGATCAGCCGCCGCGCGCGCGCGTTCGTCGGCATCGATATAACGAACGAAATAGGCACCCCGCGACCGGTCCCGGTCTTCCACGGTGAAGCCGCCCCGGTCGAGCGCCAGCCCCACCCGGCGCCACGCCCGGTCGAAGGGATCATCGAGATCGATGCCCCGACCCGCGCCGTCACCTGAGATGCGTACGTCGCGCATTTCCTGAGCCGCAGATCTACCTGAAGCTACCAGTTGCTCGGCCCGTTGGCCTCCCGAGATCTTGAGCATCAGGCGGTTCAACATCTCGACCTCGAGGTCGGGCTCGGGGGCGCGCCGCTGCCAGATGAAGGAGTCACGTGATGCCGAGGTGGCCACCTCTTCCAAGCCTCGGTGTGACACGTAGATTTCCGATCGGCCATCCGGCAGGCGCTCGATACGAGTGCGGAATTTGTCCAGAGTGCCCGAGGAATAAATGCCATCAACCACCTTGCCAAGCGTGCGACGAATCAGGTCGAGCGGCACCCGAGCCCGATTCTCGAGCCAGTTGGTTTCGATGGTGCCGGTTTCCGCGCTGTCGGTCTCAAGCGTGAAACCGGTTTCGGTCCAAAAGTCGCGTACTGCGGGCCAGAGTTTCTCGGGCGGCGTGTCAACCACCAACCAACGCTGGAGCCCCGAACGTTCGATCCGGACACCCGGCGTGGACGGCAGCACCGAGGATGCCCCGGCACGCGCTGCCGTCTGGGCGCGATCTCGTTCGAACGAAGAGAGGGTTCTCTCAGCACCCCGCGAAGTTGGAATGGCGAACCGCTCATCGCCGCGCGGCGATACCAGATCAGGTGGCACCTCCAGCGAGGTACGAGGCGCGCTTGAAGCCGATTTGTAGTCGATCTTGCCCCGCTCTTCGAGGTAGTTGTTGATGCCGCAACCGCCGAGCAGTACGGCGACGGTCACCACACCGAACCCGCCCAGGACCCTAGAGAGTGACCGCTGCATGATCAGACCCCTGCTGCACGCATGGCTGCGCGCACGACATCATGGAAGCTGGAGGAGAGCGGCGTGAGCGGCAGGCGAACCGCCGGCCCGATCAGCCCACGCTCTGCCATCGCCCATTTGACTGGGATGGGATTGGCCTCAACGAACAGCTTCAGATGAAGCGGCAGCAGCTGTCGGTTGATGGCAAGCGCCTCGTTCCAGCGCCCGGCGAGCGCGGCTGCGCACATCTTCGCCATTGCGCCAGGCGCGATATTGGCAGTGACCGAGATGACGCCATGCGAGCCCATTGCCATGAGCGCGAGCGCAGAGTCATCGTTACCGCTGTAGACACCAAAGCCAGCAGGCAACCGGGCAAGCAGATCGGAGCCTCGGGGAATGTCGCCGGTGGCGTCCTTGAGTCCGATGACGCCCGGTACCTGGGCAAGCTTCAGCACGCTGTCGTTTGAGAGATCGGCGACCGTACGGCCCGGCACGTTGTAGAGAATGACGGGCAGGCCGACGCGCTCGGCAACCGCCGTAAAGTGCCGGACCATGCCTTCCTGAGTGGGCTTGTTGTAGTAGGGGACCACCTGGAGCGAGGCTGCCGCACCGACCTTCTTCGCATACTCGGTGAGTTCGATCGCCTCGCGCGTGGAGTTGCCGCCCGTGCCCGCAATGATGGGGAGGCGGCCCGCCGCATGCTCAACCGCGACCCGGATCAGGGTGCAGTGTTCGTCGTGATCGACCGTTGGCGACTCACCGGTGGTTCCGACCGCCACAATGGCAGAGGTTTTCTGTTCGATATGCCAGTCAATCAAGCGACGGTAGCCATCGAGGTCGAGGCTGCCGTCCTCGTGCATCGGCGTGACGATCGCGACAATGCTGCCCTGGATCATGGTTTGAGGGTTCCGAAGAGGGAGGCGATCATTCTATCGCGAAGCTCTCGAGATTCGCCGAAGGCTCGACCGCGAGAATCCGCTGAACCCGAGCGCGCCGAGATCCGAGGACCACTCCGTCCTCGTAGGCAATCACCACCAGCCCGGCCTGAGCGCACCGCGCCAGCAGCTCGCCTGGCTCGAGCAGAAAATCGGGGTTGCTCGGCTTACCGTAGCGTTCATTGCCGCGTGCGAAGGTTTCGTAAATCAGGAGACCACCCGGTGCGAGCAGCGCACACACCTCTGAAAACCTTGGCCTGAACAGGTAGTTGCCAACAATGACGCATCCAAAACTCGCCCCCTCGAAGGGCAGCGGGTTGGCTTCCAGATCGGCCTCCACGCAACGAACCGTGCCACCGATCGACCGCAACGCCGCTGCATCGCGATCGACCGCGGTGACCGCCATGCCGAGCGCCTCGGCCGCGCGTGCGTGACGCCCCTGCCCAGCGGCAAGATCGAGCACGTGGCTGCCCGCCGCCAGCCAGCGGAGCCCGCGCATCACCCATGCAGAGGGCGAAGACGCCCCATGCGCTGGTGTGGACCCAGTGCCCGGATGGGCCACCTGCCCATCAGTCATGACTGAGACCCATCACCTCGCGGACATCACGCATGGTCTCCTGCGCGAGTTTGCGGGCACGATCGCAGCCATCAGCAATGATGTTGCGCAGCAGGCTCGGGTCATCGACATAGGGTTGTGCGCGCTCCAGAAAGCCCTGCTGCTCCTTCAGCACGGCGTCGACCACCGGCTGTTTGCATTCCAGACAACCGATCCCCGCCGTGGTGCACCCCGCGCGCACCCAGTCACGGGTTTCGTCGTTGGAGTAAACGACATGCAACTGCCAAACCGGGCAACGCCCGGGATCGCCCGGGTCGGTTCGCCGCACGCGCGCCGGATCGGTGGGCATCGTACGGATCTTGCGCGTGACCGACTCGGGGTCTTCGCGCATGCCGATCGAGTTGCCGTAGCTCTTCGACATTTTCTGACCGTCGATTCCGGGCATCCGCGAGGCTTCGGTGAGTAACGCCTGCGGCTCGGCAAGAATGATCTTCCGGCTTCCCTCAAGCCAGCCAAAGAGCCTCTCGCGGTCGCCCAGGCTGAGATTGGGTGATTGGTCGAGCAGTTCGTGCGCCTGTTGCAGGGCTTCATCATCGCCCTGCTCCTGGAAGCGCGTACGCAGCTGCTGATACATCCGCGCGCGCTTGCTGCCCAGCCGCTTGACCGCCTCGCGAGCCTTGTCCTCAAAGCCTGGCTCACGGCCGAAAAGATGGTTGAAGCGGCGCGCGATCTCGCGCGTGAGCTCGATATGCGGCACCTGGTCTTCGCCAACCGGAACGAAGGCGGCGCGATACATCAGGATATCGGCCGCCTGGAGCAGCGGGTAGCCCAGAAAACCGTAGGTGGCGAGATCGCGATCGGAAAGCTTTTCCTGCTGGTCCTTGTAGGTCGGCACACGCTCCAGCCAGCCCAGCGGCGTGCTCATCGAGAGCAGCAGATGAAGTTCGGCGTGCTCGGGAACACGAGACTGGATGAACAAGGTGGACTGCTGCGGGTCGATGCCGGCCGCGAGCCAGTCAATCACCATTTCCCAGATATTGTTTCCGATGACGTCGGGCGAGTCGTAGTGCGTGGTGAGGGCATGCCAGTCAGCCACAAAAAACAGGCAGGGATACTCGGATTGCAGACGCACCCAGTTCTTGAGTGCGCCGTGGTAGTGCCCTAAGTGCAACGCCCCGGTGGGGCGCATGCCGGAGACGACACGTTCTGGAAACATGATCAGCCCGAAAAGTTGAATAACCAGGAAATCAGGTCGACGCCCAACCCGATGGTGGGCGTGACGATCGTACCCAGCAGGCCGGTAGCCAGCAGCGCCAGCACAATCAGAAGGCCAAAGCGCTCAAGCCGATACCAGATGATGGCCGCCCGCAGTGGAAGAAGGCTCGCCACGATCCGGCCGCCGTCAAGCGGGGGCACGGGCAACAGATTGAGTACCGCGAGCCCCAGATTGCAGAGAATGCCCGCCTGCGCCATCAGCAACAGGAACTCAACCTGCACAGACCAGAGCACCAGCAGCTTGAGCAGGATCGCCCAGCCCAATGCCATGAGCAGGTTGGCGCCCGGTCCTGCCGCCGCGACCAGGCCCAGGTCACGGCGGGGCGACCGAAACGCCGAGGCATCAACCGGGACCGGCTTGGCCCAGCCGAACAGGAGCCCCCCCGCACCGAGCGCCTTGCCCACCAGCAGAATCAGGGCAGGCACCAGCAGGGTGCCGATGGGATCAACATGACGCAGCGGATTGGCGGACACCCTGCCCTGCAGACGCGCGGTGGGATCGCCCAACCGCGCCGCAAGCCAGGCGTGAGCGGCTTCGTGCAGCGTGATCGCCAGGATGACAGGAATTGCATACACCGCAATGAGTTGCGGCAGGCTGAGATTCATACGTCGATTTTATCAGTGGCGAGCGCCGGTCCCGTCAGCGTCCCTTACCAAGCATGGCATCCACCGGCCCGCAGCCGATCCGCACCACCAGAGGCTGATCACCGGTCAGGTCGATCACGGTGGTCGGTTCAAGCCCCGAACGACCGCCGTCCAGCACCAGATCCACCCGACCGGACAGACGCGCCTCGATATCATCGGACTCCGTCAGCGGCGTGTCCTCGCCCGGGAGTTGCAGCGTGGTGCCCAGAAGCGGCTCGCCCACGGTCTCGAGCAATGCTCTCAGCAGCGCCGCCTGCGGCACACGAACCCCCAATGTGCGACGCGAAGGATGGAGCAGTCGCTTCGGCACTTCGCGGGTAGCTGGCAGCACGAAGGTGTAAGGGCCAGGCGTCCATTCCTTCAGAAAGCGAAATTGCCGGGTATCAATCGCGGCATAGACCG
Source organism: Burkholderiaceae bacterium (assembly GCA_023253905.1). The sequence continues at coordinate 5,504 of JALREG010000233.1, read as the reverse complement.
ATAGCTGGGCCAGATCAAGACAGAGCAGCGTCATGAGATGGCGGGCATCGAGCGCGCGGATTCGTCGGACACGCTCGAGCGCCTCGCGATCGCCAATCTGCCAGACGAGGGCATGGCAGGCATCGGTGGGCGTGGCCACGACCCCCCCCTCACCCAGGCAATCGGCCGCCTGCCGCAGCAGCCGCGGTTGCGGATTATCGGGATGAATCGAAAGAATTCGGGTCATGGTTTGCTTAGCGCTCGCGCGGTTGCCGAGCGCTCGCGCAGCCCGCGATCCTAACCGCAGGCGCTCGCGCGCAACCCGACCTGGGTCAGGCGACCTGCCGGTTCAGAAACTCAGGCCAATCGCGCCACACCGGAATCACAGAATCCGGAAGCAGCGGCAAACGGCCCAACTCGGTGTGGCGCTCCCCCGGCGCATGAAAGTCGGCGCCGCGGGAGGCCGCCAGGCCCGCCTCCAGCGCCACATTGGCAAAGCGCCGGAATTGGTCCCGAGTGTGGCTACCGCAGACCACCTCGATCGCTTCACCGCCCGCGGCTTTGAACTCCGACACCAGCGCCCAGAGCGCCGTGTCATTGAAGCGATAGCGACCAGGGTGCGCAAGCACCGCCACACCGCCCGCCCCGCGAATCCACTCCACCGCCTCGGACAACCGCGCCCAACGGTGCTCGACATAGCCGGGCTTACCTTCAACCAGATATTTTCGGAATACCTCACCCACGTCGTCGCAGATGCCGCGCTCAACGATATGTCGCGCGAAATGGGTGCGCGAGATGAGCGCAGGATTGCCCACGTGACGGAGCGCGCCTTCCCAGGCATCGGGTACGCCTGCGATTTCCAGTTGGCGGGCGATCTCGCGGGCGCGCGTGTCACGCCCCGAGCGCGTTCGGGCGAGCCCCGCACAGAGCGCGGCATCGGTCCAGTCGATCCGAAGGCCCACCACGTGCACGGTTTCGCCGCCCCAGGACACCGACACCTCGACGCCCCCCACATACTCGAGGCCTCGCGCTCGGGCCGCATCGGCCGCCGCCTGCTGGCCACAAATTTCGTCGTGGTCGGTTAGCGAAAACAGTTCCACCCCATTGTCGGCCGCGCGCTCGACCAGTGCCGCGGGCTCGAGTACGCCGTCGGACATGTTGGAATGGCAGTGGAGGTCGGCGTTGCAGCGCCAGGGGTCAGGGCGAAAACTCATTTGAGGAGGAATGTCCGGATAAGGGCCGCTACGGCAGCCGGCTGATCGTGATGCATCATGTGGCCGGCACCTGTCACGGTCACCCGCTCGAGCGATCGGATCGCTGCTAGTCTGCGCTCGTAGGCCGGCTTCAGGGCAAAGCTCATTCCGCGCGAAGGGAATTCGGACATCACCCAGAGCACAGAGGCTTCGACCTGCCGCCAGCACGCGAGAGCCTCACTCAGACGATACAGCACTGGGTTGGGGAGTTTGTGTGCCGGATCACCGAGAACCTCGAATCCACCGTCGGAAAGCGGTTGCGACCAGTTTTCCGCAATGAACAAGGCCTTGTCGATTGTGAGTCGCGGGTTGTCGGCGCACAGCCGCTGCGCGAGCGCCTCGCGCGTGGCATAGGCGCGGAGCCTGCGACCGGCCCTGACCTGATCCAGCCAGGTGGCATAGCGCGCGGGCGCTTCCCGCGGACGCGCAGCACGCATGCCCACGCCTTCCAGATTGATGAGTCGGCGGATACGGGCAGGGCGCACGCCCGCATAAAGCATCGCCACATTGCCACCCATGCTGTGCGCAACCACGTCAACCGGCAGACCGTCTGGCACGAGTTCGTCGAGCAGCTGGTCAAGGTCGGCGAGATAGTCGGGAAACCAGTAGGAGTCGGCCGCGGGTCGCTCTGACAGCCCGAAGCCGCGCCAGTCGGGCGCATGGATAACCCAGCCCGGCCCCATCTGATCCACCATGAACTGAAACGACACCGATGAATCCATCCAGCCATGGAGCAACACCAGATGTTGCCGCGTGGGCCCGCCGGTGTGCCAGTGGCGGACATGATGACGGAGCCCCCGCAGTGTGAAGAAAAGCGACTGCGAACTCACCACCGGTCGGTAGGCTTCGAGGGAGCGGGATGACACTTCGGTATTCATCTGGGCCTTGATTATAGGCACCTTGATCCGGCCCGCCCTCGTTCGCGGCCAGCCGGGCGGCATCGCTTAGAATGCGCGCTTTCCAAGGAGCCCTTTAATGGCGATCTACCGGTTGGGCGAACACGCGCCGCAGATTCATCCCGATGCCTGGGTGGCCGACTCCGCCGATGTGATCGGCCGGGTCGAAATCGCAGCCCTGGCAAGTGTCTGGTTCAATGTCACCATTCGTGGCGATAACGATCTGATTCGGATCGGTCACGGCTCCAACGTACAGGACAACTCGGTCCTTCATACCGACACCGGGCTGCAGCTCGACATTGCCGACAACGTCACCGTCGGCCACCAGGTCATGCTGCACGGCTGCACCATCGGGAGCGGCTCACTCATCGGCATTCAGGCTGTGGTGCTGAATGGCGCCAAGATCGGACGCGACTGCCTGATCGGCGCTGGCGCCCTGGTTACCGAGGGCAAGGAGATTCCGGACCGCAGCATGGTCCTGGGTTCGCCTGGCAAGATCGTTCGCACGCTTACCGATGAAGACCTTGAACGGCTGCGCTACGGAGCCCAGGTGTACATGGAGCGCGCTCGCATGTTCCGAGCGGGCCTCACCCGGATCGGCTGAAGTACACGCTTGAACCAAGACTTCGTTCGCCGCTTTCTGCTCGACGGCACCGCAGTGCGGGGAGAGATCGTCTCGCTTGACGACTGCTGGCGCCAGATTGCAAGCCGACACGATTTGCCACGCGCTGCCCTCGAGACGCTAGGTGAATTGTCCGCCGCCGCGGTGCTGCTGTCGGCTACGCTCAAGTTCGATGGCTCGCTCATCATGCAGATCCATGGCGACGGACCGATCGCACTCATGGTGGTCGAGTGCCGCTCTGACGGCCGACTTCGGGCCACAGTGAAAGAACGCGAGGGCGAATCGATCCCGCCCGACGCCCGACTGGGCGAGCTGGTCAACCGCGAGGGGCGTGGCCGCTTCGCGGTTACGCTCGACCCCCGGATCCGTAACGAGAACCGTCAGCCCTGGCAGGGCATCGTACCGTTCGAGGGCAACAGCGTAGCCGAAGTGCTTGAACACTACATGCAGCGCTCGGAGCAGCTGCCCACCCGGCTGTGGCTCGCCGCGGGCCCGGAGCGCGCAAGTGGCTTGTTGTTGCAGCAACTCCCCACCGAGGGCGGGCGTGATGTTCCTGTCACTGACCCCGACGCGTGGAATCGAATGGAAAAGCTCGCCGACACGCTGGAGCGTTCCGAACTGCTCGAACTTCCCCCGGCCGAGCTCTTGAATCGCCTCTTTTGGGACGAGCCGCTACGGGGCTTTGATCCCCGGCCGGTTTACTTTGGATGTGGTTGCTCGCGCGCAAAGGTGGCGGGCATGCTGAAGATGCTGGGTGTGGCCGAGGTCGAAGACATTCTGTCCGAACGCGAGCCGGTTGAAGTGCGCTGCGACTTCTGCAATCAAGCGTATCAGTTTGATGCAGTAGACTGCGCAGCGTTGTTTCGTGATGCCGTTACAGGTGAGCACCCAACCAGCCGGCATTGAGGTACAGACGGTGGGATCAAGCGTGTCTCGGCGCCTCCGCGCACCGCGCCCAGCAGTGACACGCTTCAGGACCGTAACCACTACACGGCAGCACTACGGAATCTCAGGGGCGCCGGGAAAACGATGCGGTCCGCACCTCGGCTTCAAACGCCGGGGAAGCACTCTCGCCGCGCGAGGGTTCGCTGATCTGGACGAAAATCTCGCCCTTCTTCAGCATGCCGAGCTCGGCCCGGGCGATTTCTTCAACCGCATCGCTGCCGGTTCGAAGGTCGCGCACCTGCGCCTCCAGCGCGGCATTGCGCATGCGCCGCTGATCGTTGACAACCCGCTGGGCCTGCAGCTCGGTCTCGATTTCCCAAACACGAAACCATCCCCCTTTGCCAAGCCAGAGTGGGTACTGGATCAGCACGAGAAGAGACAGCAAGAGGAAAGCGAGTGCGCGCACGCCCGGAACCTTACACCAGCTAGCCGCGTTTGCGGTGAAGATTGTAGAAGGCGGATTGCCCGGGATAGTGGGCGGTCTCGCCCAGGTCTTCCTCGATCCGCAGAAGCTGGTTGTACTTGGCCATCCGATCGGTACGGCTCATCGAACCGGTCTTGATCTGAAGCGCATTGGTGGCCACCGCAATGTCAGCGATGGTGGTGTCTTCGGTTTCACCCGAGCGGTGCGACACGACTGCAGTGTAGTTGTTGCGTTTAGCAAGTTCGATCGCTGCGAAGGTTTCGGTAAGCGTTCCGATCTGGTTGATCTTGATCAGAATCGAATTGGCCACGCCTTCGTTGATGCCGCGCTGCAGAATGCGGGTGTTGGTGACGAAAAGATCGTCTCCCACCAGTTGAACCCGGGCGCCCAGCCGCTCGGTGAGGAGCTTCCAGCCGTCCCAATCATTTTCGGCCATGCCATCTTCGATCGAGATGATGGGATAGCGATCGCACCAGGTCGCGAGCAGGTCGGTGAACTCACCGGCCGACAGGATCAGCCCCTCGCCCGCAAGGTGATAGCGGCCGTCGCGGAAAAACTCGGAACTGGCACAGTCAAGGCCCAAGGCGATCTGGGTACCCGGTTCGTAGCCTGCCTTCGCGATAGCTTCGAGAATCAGCTTGATCGCCGCTTCATGGTTCTCGACGCTGGGCGCAAAACCGCCCTCATCGCCCACCGCAGTGGACAGGCCCCGGTCGTGGAGAAGCTTTTTCAGCGCATGGAACACCTCGGCGCCATAGCGAAGCGCCTCGCGAAACGTGGGCGCGCCCACCGGCAGAATCATGAATTCCTGCAGGTCGAGATTGTTGTTCGCGTGCGCGCCGCCGTTGATGACGTTCATCATCGGCACCGGCAGCGACATGGCACCCGACCCGCCAAAATAGCGATAGAGCGGCAGACCCGATTGCTCCGCCGCCGCACGCGCCACCGCCATCGACACCGCGAGCATTGCATTCGCGCCGAGCCGTTCCTTGTTCTCGGTGCCGTCGAGCTCGATCATTGCCCTGTCGATCGTGGCTTGCTCGGCGGCCTCACGGCCCAGGAGCGCGTCGGCTATCTCGCCGTTGACGTTTTCCACCGCGCGCAGCACGCCCTTGCCGGAGTAGCGCTGCTTGTCGCCGTCGCGAAGCTCGATCGCCTCACGGGAGCCCGTGGAGGCTCCGGACGGCACTGCCGCACGCCCGAGCGCGCCGGAATCGAGGTGGACATCGGCTTCGACGGTGGGGTTGCCGCGCGAATCAAGAATTTCGCGGGCGTGAATCTTGACGATGGCGCTCATTCGGGCTCCAGGGCAGCTCACCGGACGGCTGCGCGAGGCGCCATTTTAAGCCGAAGCGCCTAGGGAGACCGCATGGTGTCCACGGCAA
>JALREG010000123.1 GCA_023253905.1 Burkholderiaceae bacterium | reverse complement strand
GCGACATGTTCGAGCAAGCCAAGAAGCAGTCGCCCTGCATCATTTTCATTGACGAAATTGACGCAGTCGGTCGTCAGCGTGGCGCCGGTCTGGGTGGTGGCAACGACGAACGCGAACAGACGTTGAACCAGATGCTGGTTGAGATGGATGGTTTTGAGACCAGCCAGGGCACCATCGTGATTGCGGCGACCAACCGCCCCGACGTGCTCGACCCCGCATTGCTGCGCCCTGGTCGTTTTGACCGTCAAGTGGTCGTCAGCCTGCCGGACATCCGCGGCCGCGAGCAGATCCTGAAAGTGCACATGCGCAAGGTGCCGATTGCACCGGACGTCAAGGCCGATGTGCTGGCACGCGGCACGCCCGGGTTCTCGGGTGCTGACCTTGCCAATCTGGTGAATGAGGCGGCACTGTTTGCCGCACGCAGCAACAAGCGTCTGGTCGACATGGAAGATTTCGAGCGCGCGAAGGACAAAATCATCATGGGCGCGGAGCGGCGCTCGATGGTCATGCCGGAGCATGAGCGCAAGAACACCGCGTACCACGAGTCCGGCCACGCTGTTGTGGCGAAGCTGCTGACCCGAACCGATCCGGTGCACAAGGTCACCATCATTCCACGCGGGCGTGCGCTGGGCGTCACCATGCAACTGCCGGTAGAAGACCGCTACAGCATGGACCGAGACCGCATGCTGAACACCGTCTCGGTGCTGTTTGGCGGGCGAATTGCCGAAGAAATTTTCATGCACCAGATGACGACCGGTGCCTCAAACGACTTCGAGCGCGCCACGTCAATTGCCCGCGACATGGTCACCCGTTATGGCATGAGCGATGTGATGGGCCCGATGGTCTACGCGGAAAACGAAGGCGAGATCTTCCTCGGCCGCTCGATCACCAAGACCACCAACATGTCTGAAGAGACCATGCGCAAAGTCGATTCCGAGATTCGCCGGATCATCGACGAGCAGTATGCGGTGGCGCGCAACATCCTGGACACCAATCGCGACAAAGTCGAAGCCATGGCCAAGGCGTTACTCGATTGGGAAACGATCGACGCAGATCAAATTGACGACATCATCTCGGGTCGGCCGCCACGGCCGCCGAAGCCGGGCGGGTCAACCGGCAGTAGTGCGGGCGGGGCAGGCACGCCGGCCAGCCAGCCCAGCGCCTCGTCGGGATCGCCCTCGGCTGAACCGGCAGCCTGAACGGGCCTCGTGCCCGTCCTTTGATCGCCATGCATCCGGTGCCGGCCGACAGGGCCTCTGAGTGGGTCTGCGGCCGCTTCCGGTTGAGCCTCGAGCGGCCACTCGTAATGGGAATCGTTAATGTCACGCCCGATTCCTTTTCCGAGCGGCGCGATCGCACCGATCCCGTTGAGGCGATCGAGTGGGCCGAACAGCTAGTCGCCGAGGGCGCTGATCTGCTTGACATTGGTGGCGAGTCCACCCGGCCTGGGGCACCTCGAGTTGATACATCGCTAGAACTCGACCGCATCCTCCCCGTTCTGGAAGCCATGCGGGGCCGGGGCATTCCTGTTTCAGTCGATACCCGAAAGCCTGAAGTCATGCGGGTAGCGCTCGCGCACGGTGCAGACATCATCAATGACGTTGGTGGTTTGACTGCGCCAGGCGCGGTCGAGGCGGTGGCGGCGACGGACTGCGGCGTGTGCATCATGCACATGCAGGGTGATCCGGCCACCATGCAGGACGCGCCTCAGTATCACGATGTCGTGGGCCAGGTGTCTGAGTTTCTCGCCGAGCGGCGCACAACGCTGGAGGCGGCTGGCGTATCCCGGGCGCGCATGATGTTTGACCCGGGTATCGGGTTTGGAAAATCACTTGACCATAATCTCGCGCTACTGCGCGCGTTATCCGTTTTGGAGAAGGTGGGGCCCATGCTTGTTGGGGTGTCACGAAAGTCCTTCATTGGACGTCTGACGGGACGTGACGTGGGCGAACGGCTGCCGGGTAGTCTCGCGGCGCTGCTTGCAGCGGTCCAGGACGGGGCCGCGGTGGTGCGGGTTCATGATGTGGCGGCAACGCGTGATGCCCTCAAGGTGTGGCATGCGCTGAAGGCGGAGGCCTGCGATGGGGCGTAAGTTTTTCGGTACCGATGGGGTTCGAGGGCGGGTCGGTGAGGCGCCGATCACGCCCGATTTCGTGATGCGGTTGGGCTATGCAGCGGGTCGGGTGCTGGCTGGTGCGGGCACCGCCGATCTCCCGCCCGCCACCAACTCGGTTGCCCTCGGCGGGCGCGCGAGCACTCGGCCCGCGGTCATCATCGGAAAAGACACCCGCATCTCGGGTTACATGCTGGAGGCCTCGCTCGAAGCCGGGCTGTCGGCCGCTGGGGTGGATGTGCTCCTGTGCGGGCCGCTTCCCACGCCAGCCGTGGCCTATCTCACGCGAGCGCTCCGCTTGTCGGCTGGCATTGTGATCAGCGCCTCCCACAATCCCTTTGATGACAACGGTATCAAGTTCTTTTCGGCCGATGGCGACAAGCTGCCCGACTCAGTCGAATCCGCGATCGAAGCTGAGCTCGAACGACCCATCGGCTGTGTGGCGTCCTCCGCGCTGGGGCGCGCGCGGCGCGTGAATGATGCGGCCGGCCGCTATATCGAATTCTGTAAGCGCACCTTTCCTGCAAACCTTGATCTCAAGGGCTTGCGGATGGTGGTTGACTGCGCAAATGGCGCCGCTTATCAGACAGCGCCCCATGTGTTTCACGAGCTGGGCGCCGATGTCATCACCCTGGGTGCCTCACCCAATGGCTTCAACATCAACGACCAGTTGGGTGCCACGCATCCGGCAGCGCTTCAGGCGGCTGTGCGCGAGCATGGTGCGGCGATTGGCGTGGCGGTTGATGGCGACGCCGACCGCGTGGTGATGGTCGATGGCGACGGGCGGATCTTTAATGGCGATGAGTTGCTCTATCTGATCGTGCGCGAGCGTCTGCACAGCGGTCCGGTGGCGGGGGCGGTCGGCACGCTCATGTCCAACCTCGGGCTTGAGCAGGCGCTCGGCCGGCTGGGGGTGGATTTTGCCCGCGCGAAGGTGGGTGATCGGTACGTGCTCGAAATGCTTCGCGCGCGCGGTTGGCTATATGGCGGGGAGAGTTCGGGCCATTTGCTCTGCCTCGATCATCACAGTACGGGCGATGCCACCATCAGCGCCTTGCAGGTACTGGCGGCGGTCCAGCGTACCGGGCAATCGCTAGGCGAACTGGCTGAAGGCCTGCAGATGATGCCTCAGACACTCATCAATGTTCGTATTGAGCGTGGCTTTAACTGGCAGGCGCATGAGCCGCTCAGTCGCGTCCGTGCCGAAGTGGAGCGTGAGCTCGCCGATCAGGGCCGTATCCTGATCCGTGCTTCGGGTACCGAGCCGCTGGTGCGGGTCATGGTGGAAGCCCGGTCGGCGGACCTCGCCGAGCAGGCCGCGCGGCAGCTTGCCGGATCGCTCAGAGCGGCTTGACCGCGCGAAACAGCGTCCAGGGAAATCTCCAGTAGGGCCAATCCGCACGCGTGGCGCCCTCGGTCTCGGCAAAAGGTTCGATCACACTATCCACGAACCCGGCCTCGCGGAGCGCCTCATGCATGTCCACCCGGTTGAACGCGGGCATGAAGCCCTCGTTGTTGCGCACGGCGTGGCCGTCCAGAAGGAACTCCATCCAGCGGCCGCGCGGGCGGAAATCAAGGTGCATCACCTCGCCGCCTGGTTCGAGCAGTCGGAATGATTCGCGCAGCACCCGTTGGATGTCCTCAACCGGCAGCTCGTGCAGCAGCTGGGTGGAAGTGACGAGATCGAAACTGCCATCGGCGTAACCGGATCGCAGGGCGTCGCGCTGAGCAAATCGCGTGTTCGTGAGCTCGGTGTCGGCCAGCGTGGCGGCAGCCAACCGCAGGCAGGGCGCCGACAGATCAATGCCGGTCACCCGTGCCTCAGGCAGTCGCGCCGCGATCGGCAGCGTGCATTTTCCAAAGCCGCAGCCCATGTTGAGAACCGATCTGAACCGGCGGCGCGCGAGCACGGTGTCGGCAAAACGCTCGTGCGCTTCGAAGCGTCGCGTGTTGGGATGAATCGAAGTGGCGCTTGCCCGATACATGAGCCCGTCATAGTCGGCGCCGATCAGGTTACCCGGGTGCTGATGAATATCGATTTCGCGGTAGTAGTGAGGGATGTCGAGATCGGCATTGAGTTCGAGATACGGGCTGGACTCGGCGGCGGCGAGCCGCTCGCGCACCCAGGTGGGCTGCGATTCAAAACTTACGGCGAGTCCCCACCTCGGGTCGGAATACTTCATTCGCTGATAGTGGCGCTCGATGAAAGCAAACCACTGGTAAAGCGGTGTCTCAGCGACCTGGGCGATAGCCTGGTCGGTCATCGCGGGGGTGCCGCCGCGATCGATCTCGCGATAACGCGCGTGGAGCGCCGGATAGAGCTGATTGGCCCAGTGCTGTCGCACCGAACCAATCAGCTCCTGAAAGGCGACGGTTGCTCGAACGGGCGCATTCATGAACGGGGCTCCGGCGAAAGGGGCGGGAAACGTCCGCTGGTGGATTTGGCGCGCCCGTCTAGCACTTCCATCAGATGTGCAACAAACGCGTCGCGCTCACTTGCGAGCGTGGCAGCCTGCGCATCGCTGGGCTGAAAACGCTCGAGTGCAGAGATGTCGAGCTGCCCCTGCTCGGCGAGCATGAACTCCAGGCACCGGACCCGGTCACGGAGCACATGAAGTTCCGAGGCCATCACCAGAAGCATCTGGGCGAGCCGGTCCATCCCGGGTGTGTCGAAGAACGTGAGCTCGGGCTCGTCGCGCTTGGCGGTCTTCGCGGGATGAGGCGCGGGGTGAGTCATGCGAGATCCTGTGAGAGCAAAGCGGGGCGTGAACCTGATCCGGCTGCCTGACGATCAGGGCAGCGCGACCGTACCCGCGGGCAAGGCCGCCACATGGTCGGCGATCTGGCCTGGCGTGGCAAACCACACACGCGAGCGCTGCGCCGCCATGTGCTCGAGCATGCGCGCGAGTTGCCGGGCGCGATGGGGATGTCCCATCAGAAAGGTGTGAATCGAAATGCCGCAGACCAGCGGCCAGCCGTGGCGCTCGGAGTCGTCGAGTTGCTGGTCGAACGAATCGCGGACCATCTGCGTGAATTCGACATCGCTTGCCCCCCGGTTGATGAATGCCGGCAGATCGTTCAGTTCCATCGAGGGGTACGGCACCGCAAGGATGGGGCCGCGCGCGGTACGAAACCACTGCGGCTGCTCGTCAAAGAACCAGTCGAGCATATAGGTGAAGCCCGCTTCATGAAGGAGCTCTGGCGTGTTGGGGCTTTGCGAGATGAAGGGACCCAGCCATCCCTTGGGCGGCTGGCCCTCCTCCTGAATGAAGCGGTTTCGGACCTGACCGAGCATTCGACGTTCGGTATCAAGGTCCATGTCGATCTGGCGCTCGGAATTGGTTCGGCCGTGTCCGACGAACTCATCGCCGCGTTCACGAAATGGCACCAGTATTTCGGGGCAGACGTCATAGACGCTCGCGTTCACCAGGATGGACAGCGGCACCTGGTAGCGTTGAAACAGTTCGGCGATTCGCCAGATTCCCACGCGATTGCCGTAGTCGCGATACGCGTAGCCGCGATGAAATGGCGCGGCCGGCATGGAGGTGAAGTCGTTGCCGGGATTGCGACCAAATTCGAACGCCTCGACATTGAGCGCGAAGTACACCGCGAGCCGCGCGCCGTTGGGCCACGCATACTTAGGTCGGGAGGGAAGTGCGGAGAAGCGATAGCGGTCGAACTTGTTGTCGAATCGTTCCATGCGGGGGCGTCCTCTGCCAGAAGGGGAGGTTGGGTGAGCGGGCGGCACCGTGTTCGCCTCAACCGGTCACTTGGCGCCGAGCGCTCTCAGTTCGGCCATCACGTCGGCCACCGGCTTTACGTCAGCGTATTTGGCTGCCATGTCGAACAGGTTCACGGCATGGCTGGTGGCGCTGCGGTCGTAGACGCACTCGATCGGCACGGTGCAGCGGAAGTTGTAGGCGAAGCCATCGACCACGCTGCCGCGCACGCAGCCGCTGGTGGTGCAGCCAGTGACCACCAGGCTATCTACGCCGAGATCGACCAGATAACTGACCAGCGGGGTGCCGAAGAATGCGCTGGGGTGCTTCTTGGGAAGGAGGATGTCCTGTTCGCGCGGCGCTACCTCCGGCACGAACTGGTAGCCGTTTGCCGCCACCTTCATGAGGGCCGGCACCTTCTCGGCCAGTCGCCCCACATCGAATGATTCCTTGGGGGACACGTAGGGATAGATGACCGGCAGATTGAGTTCACGAAACAGCGCGAGCAGCGGCGCAATATGGTCGACTGCGCGCCAGCCCGGCTCGCCGCATGCCGTCTTGAACTCCTTGATGGCGTCCCAGAAAGGTTCGCGTTTCGTGCCGACGGTGCGGTATTGAACGTCGATGATGAGAAGTGCCGGGCGCTTACCCATACCTTGCGGACGACCGAACCCCGCCGCTTCATAGGCGGCGATTTCGTCAGCGGAAACGATCCCTTCCCAGGGTTGAGCCATGTGTTTTCTCCTGAAGGCGCGCTGGCCGCACCGGTCGGCGCGTCGGGTGAATAGGGAACCTCAGTTGTTGAACATCACCGAGGGTAGCCAGGTGGCGATGCCGGGAAACACCCAGATCAACCAGCAGGCAAATACCAGCGCGATGAACGACGGAATCGCCCCTTTCGAAATAAACAGAATGTCGCGTTTTGCCAGACCCTGGAGCACGAACAGGTTGAACCCGACCGGCGGGGTGATGGTGGCGATTTCAACGACCAGCACGATGTAGATGCCGAACCAGATCGGGTCGATCTTGGCGGCGTGAATCATGGGCATGACCACCGAAAGCGTGAGCACGATCATTGATACGCCATCGAGAAAACAGCCCAGGATGATGTAAAGAATGGTGAGCACGAAGATCAGCATGCCGGCGCTCAGCTGCCAGTCGTTCACCAGCGCGGCGAGGCTCTTGGGAATACCGGTGAAGCCCATGGCCACCGTGGTGAAGGCCGCACCCGCCAGCACAAAGGCCAGCATGCAGGACGTCTCGGTGGCGCGCAGCAGACTCTCGGTGAAGCTTTGCCGCGTGAGCGTTCCGGTGGAGGCAGCGAGAATAAGCGAACCCACCACGCCCACGGCTGCGGCTTCGGTCGCAGTCGCCAGCCCGACATAAATGGAACCGATGACCAGTACGATCAGCAGCACGATCGGAATCAGCCGGCGCGAAGCGTAGAGCTTCTCACCCAGTGTCATGGGCGGGTCGGGGGGCGGGATAGCGCCCGGACGGGTCCAGGCGTGGATCATGATGCAGAGCATGAACAGGGCGACCAGCAGGATGCCCGGGACGATGCCTGCGATGAACAGCCGTGCGATCGAAACATCAGCCGCCACACCGTAGACGATCATCATGATGGAGGGCGGAATCATGATGCCCAGGGTGCCCGCGCCAGCGAGCGAGCCCAGGATCACCTTCTCGTCATAGCCGCGTCGGGTGAGCTCGGGGATGGTCATCCGGCCGATGGTGACGGCGGTCGCGGTTGACGACCCCGACACGGCAGCAAAAATTCCGGAGCCGATCACGTTGACATGGAGCAGGCGCCCGGGAAGCCTTCGCATCCAGGGTGCGATGCCAGTGAACATGTCGTCGGACAGCCGGGTTCGAAACAGGATCTCGCCCATCCAGATGAAAAGAGGCAGCGCGGTGAGCGCCCATTCCGAGCTCTGGCCCCAGACCGTGGTGGCAAGCAGCTGACCCACCGGGCGGCTCGAGAAGAGTGCGATACCGATCACACCGACCATCACCAGCGACAGCGCGATCCAGACGCCTGCCGACAGCAGAACAAAGACGGCGAGCAGTAGAACTGAAATAGCGAGTGTTTGTTCCATGGCCGCCGCTCACTCGTGGGCGGCGTGGCGATCTGCGTCATCGCCTTCGGTCGCCTGTTGGTAGGACGGCCTGCCGCCGCGTGTAACGACCACCAGGTCGTCGAGGAAGGCGATAAAAAGCACGATCGCACCGGTGGCCATGGCGATCTGCGGAATCCATTTCGGAATTGGGATCAGGCCGATGGTGTATTCGGGAAACACGATGCCGTCGATGACCATGTCGACGGCGTACCAGGCGAAGTAGCCGGTGAGCGCGGTGCCCAGCGCAAGGCAGATCAGTTCCGCAATGCGTCGTTTCGGGGGTGCCAGTTTTTCGACCAGCAGCGCCACACGGATATGGGCACCGCGGCGGAGCGCCCACGCCAGGCCCAGAAACGAGGACGCGGCCATCGACAACCGCGCAAAGTCGTCTGCCGAAGGGACCAGTACGTCAAACAGCCGCCCGACGATTTGTGCAGTAACGAGTACCGCAATCATGAGAAGAAAAAAAGCTGAAAGAAGTCCGCTCAGCCGGTATAGCGAATCCAGGGTCTGTCTCATGAGGGCGGTCCAGGAACGGGAGAGGGGGACTGAGCGCGAGACGCCAGTGAGGCGATTCGGCAAGCGAAACGGCCGCCTGGCGGGCGGCCGTCTCCCGATCGCGCTGTAGAGAAACGTGTCGCGTTACTTGATTCGCGCGTAGTAGGCATCGGTGATCTTCTTGCCTTCCGGACCCGCCTTCTTCAGCCAGTCTTCAAGCATTTGCTCACCGATTTTCTTCAATTCGGCAGAAAACTGCGGCGTAATCGGGCCGAGCGTCATGCCGTTTTGCACCAGCTGCTTCGGTCCGGCGATATTTTCCGCTTCGCTCATGTCCCAGCCGCGCTTCTCGGCAATGGCTGCCTGCTCGAGCACCGCCTTCTTGAGCGGCTCGGACAGCGCCTGGAACGCCTTTTCGTTGACGAACGCGATGTTCTTCGGCACCCAGGCCTGGGTGTCGTACACATATCGCGTGTAGTCCCAAGCCTTGGTGGTCACGCCGGTACCGGCCGCAGTAAACATGGTGTCGATGATGCCCGAGGTGAATGCCTGGGGAATCTCGGTAGCCTGCACCGTGGTGGGGATGGCGCCCATCAGCTGCGCCAGGCGGGCCGTCTGCGCGTTGTAGGTGCGCATCTTGGTGCCCTTCAGGTCGGCGAGCGAGTTGATCGGCTTCTTGGAGTAAAACGCCTGGGAGGGCCAGGGGCACATGTAGAGCACGCGAAGACCTTGCTTGAGCATCCGCTGCGAGATCGCTTCTCGCGAGACTTCGAGGAGCGCGCGAGCTTCTTTGTAGCCCGGAGCGAAGAAGGGGATGGCATCGAGTTCGAACACGGGGTCTTCCGGTCCCATGTTGGGCTTGAAGATCTCACCAATCTGTACCTGGCCGGTCTGGACTGCCCGCTTGATCTCGGGGTTCTTGATGAGCGACTGGGCAGTGTGCATGGTGATCACCAGTTGCCCGTTGGTGGCCCGTCGCACATCCTCGGCGAACTGAACGGTGTTCTTGGTGAGCACTTCGCGGTCGGCGTAGGGCGTCGGGAAATCCCATTTGACCTGGGCGACGGCACTCGCGCTGGCGAATAAGGCGGCGGCCGCGACGGCCGGAATCATTCTGACGGACATTTGTGACTCCTCGAGGAAAAGCGGTAAGGCGTTAAGGCGGTCGTATTAACGCGCGAGCGACGGGGCGCTGTCAACGCTCCGGCGCATCCGGGCGGCGCTTTCTGTCAGTAAATGAAAGGGATGAAGCCCCGGGTGCGGGCCTGGTAGGCAGCATGGTCCGGATGGGCACTCGTCATCCAGCGGTCTTCAAAACTTGCCTTAACCAGGAGGGCGCCCAGCAGCGTGAGCGACAGCATCCAGCCATGAAAACTGTCGATGATGCCGCCCAGCCCGGCCGAGATCAGCAACAACCCCGTGTACATGGGGTGCCGAATCCAGCGATAGGGGCCATGGGTGATCAGGATGCCCCCTTCCCTCGGCTCGGGGCGGAAGTTGAAATTACCTGGCCGGTTGGCCGCGAGCGCCCAGGCGCCCAGCGCGAGGCCCGCAGCGATGCAGCCAAGGGTCCAGCCGGGGGCCTCCACCACGTCGAGTGCGAGTTTGCTCAAGAGCAGCTGGAATGCGAGCGCACCGAACTGCACCCAGAGCAGAAATCCGCCGACTGGGCTCGGTGTCATGCGCTCGCCTCATCGAGGAGTTGCCTTGACTGCTCGTCAAGCACGACCTGCAGACTTGAGAACAGATCGTTCAACTGGGTGGCTGAGGTGGCACTCGCAATCGGTGCCGCCACCGAGGCGCGCTCACGCAACCAGGCCAGGGCTACTGCGGTCAGGCTGGTGCGATGCTGGGCGGCGACGGTGTCGAGCGCGGCAAGGATCCGGAACCCGCGTTCGTTGAGGTAGGTGGCCACCCGCCCGCCGCGGGGGCGGCCCGAAGCATCGGCCGCCTGGCGATATTTACCGGTGAGAAAGCCTGAGGCGAGCGCGTAATAGGGGATGACCGAGATCTGCTCGCGAACGCAGAGCGCCTGTAGCGATGCCTCGAACGGCTGTCGCACCATCAGGTTGTATTCGGGCTGCAGCGTCTGAAACCTCGGGAGGCCGAGTCGGTTAGCGGTATCGAGCGCGAGCGTCAACCGCTCGGCGCTGTAGTTCGAGGCCCCGATCGCGCGGATCTTGCCGGCGCGAATCATGTCGGCGTAGGCGCTGAGGGTTTCCTCGATCGGCGTGTTCGTGTCGTCGATGTGTGCCTGGTAAAGATCGATGCAGTCAATGCCCAGCCGGCCGAGCGACTCATCGACTGAACGCATGAGATGTCGCCGGGATAACCCCGAGCGGTCGCCTCCCAGGTCCATGCCAGCCTTGGTGGCAATCAGGACCCGGTTCCGTTTGCGGCTGCGCTTGAGCCAGCGGCCGATGATGGTCTCGGATTCGCCTCCGCGGTTGCCGGGCACCCAGCTGGAGTATTTGTCGGCGGTATCGATCAGATTGCCCCCGCCCTCCACAAAGGCATCGAGCAGCTCGAACGATCGCGCTTCGTCCGCTGTCCAGCCAAACACATTGCCGCCAAACGCAATCGGTACGGCCATCAGGCCACTGCGGCCAAGTTCTCGGGTCGGGATCATCGTTGAAGGGGCTCCGTGAATCGTTGCATTCGACAAGGCTCGATCCGATCACGAACCCGGGCGACGGTCAACCTGGCTCGATCCGCACTCGCCCCGGAAGAATGTCCATTGATCGCAGACCTGGCCGGAAGGCAGGCGGCACAGACCTCGCTCGCCGCCGTCGGCTGCACGCTCGATGGATGCAGTGCCGCCCGCACGAATGCAGGCTACGGTAGCCGGGTTGGGTACGCCCACCGGCTTGGCGCTGTTCGGCGATGCACGCTCGGCCGCGGGGGGCGGGGCTGCAGGCGCAGCGCTGCAGCCTGCCAGCAGCGCAGCAAGCAGCGTAATCAGGAATGTTGCAGCGACCTGCGCAAAGTTTACGCGGGTGACAGAGAGCCTGAACAGGGGCATATGACCCGCTCCTTGAATCGCTCGATATCCTGCGGACCTCTCGGCGGAAACACTGGTTCGGTGTGGTCCGGCGCGGAAAGCCCAGGGGAGTGTACGGCAATGTCCTTGGAAGTGGCATCCGCGCGACGAAGCCCTACAATTGTCCGGTCCGCTCTTGATGAGTCCGCCGGAGACCCGCCTCATGAATTCACGCCGTTCCGCGATTGCCCTGCTCGCTGCCGGGGCCGCGCTGCCACGTCTGACGTTCGCGCAGTCCTCGCAGCAGGTGATACGTCTGATTGTTCCCTTCACCCAAGGCACCGGGATGGACATGGTCGCCCGCACCATTGGCCCCGGTCTCGGCGAGAAAATGGGCCGGCCCGCCATTGTGGAAAACCGTCCTGGGGCGTCCGGCAATATCGGCGCTGAGCAGGTGGCCCAGGCCGCGCCCGATGGCAACACGATTCTGGTGAGCGCCAACACGCTGGTGATGGCGCGCACGCTCTACCCAAAGCTCAATTTCGATCCCCTTGCCGACTTCACGCCCATTGCGCTGGCTGCCTGGGGGCAGTTGCTGCTGGTGACGCATCCGCGCACGGGCTTCAAGACCGCAGGCGACTTGCTGGCTGCGGCGCGTGCGAAGCCTGGTTCGCTCAACTATGCGTCGCCAGGCGCGGGCACACCGCACCACATGTCGATGGAGATGCTGAAGAGCGTCAACAAGGTCTTCATCACGCACATTGCTTACCGCGGCACAGCGCCAGCCGTGCAAGATATGCTGGGTGGACACGTTGACACCATGTTCATGCCTATCCATGTAGCCCTGCCCATGATCCGAGCCGGGCGTCTTGTGGTGCTGGGCTTGGGCGGCACGGCGCGTCATGCGCTGTTACCTGACGTACCTACCCTCAAGGAAGCCGGCGCAGGCGATGTGAACGTTGCCATGTGGTACGGGTTTTTCGGACCGAAGGGCATGGCGCCAGATCTGGTTGAGCGCTTGCACCGCGAAATCAATCAGCTGCTTGGAAGCCCGGAAGCGGCGCGGGCGTTCGGCACGCAGGGCATGGACGCGGCGCCCGTGAGCCTCAAGGAATATCAGCAGCTGGTGCGCACCGATTCCGAGCGCTGGGCGAACCTGATTCAGACTCAACGCATCACCGCCGACTGACGGGGCGATCATGAACATTGTCATTGTGGGCGGGGGAATCGCAGGGCTTGCGTTTGCGCTGGGTTTGCACCGACACGGACTGCGCCCAACCGTCTACGACGCTGCGCCCGAGTTCCGTGAAGTGGGAGTAGGCATCACGCTGCTCCCACACGCCTGCCGTGAGCTCGCGACGCTGGGTGCGCTCGAGCGGCTCGAGCCGCTCGGCATCGAAAACCTCGAAAGTGTTTTCTTTAATCGCCACGGGCAGTTTGTCTATCGTGAACTGCGTGGTCGCCATGCGGGGCATGCGTTCCCCGAGCTGGGGATACATCGCGCGCGTCTGCATGCCACGCTGCTCGCACTGGCCCAAGAGCGTCTGGGGCCGGAGGCTATTCGCATCGGCATGCGCTGTCGAGGCTACTCGCAGACCGCGTCCGCAATTACCCTGGAATTTATTCGCGCTGACGGTGTAACCGAAAGCGTGCAGGCCGATATCGCGGTGGCATGTGACGGGGTCAATTCGGCGGTGCGCGCGCAGATGCATCCGGCGGATAAGCTCTGCTTTGCAGGTATTAACACCTGGCGTGGCGTGAGCGTTTTCGATCCTATCCTGACGGGCCGCTCGTATTTGCGGATCGGCACCATCGCCACGGGGAAAATGGTGATCTACCCTATCGTTGGCAAATACGATGATCAGGGACGGCAGCTTGTCAACTGGGTGGCCGAGATCCAGCGTGACGACGCGCCCATGAATGACTGGAACACCAAGGCTGATCTGGCCGATTTCATGCCGGCGTACGAAGACTGGCGGTTTGACTGGCTGGATGTACCGGCGCTGATACGCGCTTCGATCCAGATGCTGCAATACCCGATGGTCGATCGTGACCCGCTGCCGTTCTGGCGCGACGGCCGCATCACGCTGATGGGAGATGCCGCGCATCCCATGTATCCCAGGGGGTCGAATGGCTCCGCACAATCGCTGATCGATGCGCGCACGCTGTCTGAAGCGCTGGCGGCCGCCTCCGATCCGTTGAAGGCCTTTGACGACTACGAGGCTGCGCGCCGCGAGGCCACGGGTCGGGTGGTCACCACCAATCGCAGCCAGCCGCCCGATTTCATCATCATGAAGGCCGATGAACTATCGGGGGGCAAGCCGTTCAAAAACATCGATGATCTGATCAGCCAGGAAGATCTCCGACAGATCGCGGCGCGATATGAGCAGGTGGCAGGGTTTGCCCGCCCGGGAGCGTAAGTGATGGACTGGATCGCTTTTCTCTCCGTACAGGGACGGGCAGCGGCGCTGTCCGGGTTCGCCCTGATGGTCATTGGCCTGCCGGTACAGGCCTCCGAGTCAGAGGCCTGGGCTTTCAAATTCACGTCGGCGGTGTATGCCGAGCGTGACACGCCGCTTTCCACCGACCAGAATCTGCGCGGCAATCTTGGCGAGCACACCACATGGGTCGGCCACTATCAGCGGGGCGGGCAGTTTGCGCAGACCCGGGCCGGCTATGAATATACCTTCAAGCTGCCCTTCGGACAGGTGATTCCATCGCTTCAGGCGGCCACGCACGGCTTTGTTGGCGGTGCGGTCACTGCGCAGTTGGGATCGGACACGGCGTGGGCAATCGTGGGGGTTGGGCGGACCAACCTGAAGCCCTATTACAACCTCAGTTTCGATCCCAATGATTCGGTCGTGCTCGGCGCCGGGGTCCGCGTTCGCAAAAGCGGCGTGCTGTCGCTCTTCACTGTGGCTGACGACCGGCTGGGCACCGGCCAGAAAGTCACGCATCTGGTCTGGCGCGATCGGTTCACCAAAGAACAGCGCATCACGATCGATTTTGTGCACAAGACCGGGAGCCTGGAGGCGGGCCTGCCCGGCACGCCTGGTAAAGGCCTCACGGTCACCTATGACCACGGCAATCTGTTCGCGCGGATCGGGCGCGAGCAGAATGTGAATTTCACGACCAGTGATCAGACCCGGTTCGCTGCGGGGTTTCGGTTCTGACCGCCACGACTCGTCAGCGCTTGCAGCCTAACGTTTTTCAAGTGCGGTGATCCGGTAGCGAGTCCCTTCCGCGATCACGCGAAATCGCACCGTATCGCCGGGTGCGATCGAGTCGATCAGCCGGGTGTCGGTCACCTGGAACACCATTGTCATGGGGGGCATGTCCAGGCTTCGGATATCGCCATGGCGTAGCGTCACCCGGCCCTGTTCGCGATCGAGGCGCCGAACCTCGCCGTCTACCCATTCGGACTCCTGTGCACCCGCAGAGGGCGCCTCCGCACGGGTGCCGGGATCGGTTGCGGGCGAAGCCGGTCTGGCATGGCCGTGATGACCATGCCCCGTGTGTTGGGCGAGTGCGTTGCTGACCGGAGCGAGGCCAAGGGCGAGAAACAGCGCCAGACACAGCGCGCGGCGGGTGGAGTGAGTAGCGGTCCGGCCCGTCTTGAGGTCCGTATTGAGGCCGATCGCTGCGATGATCAGGGAAGGTTTCATGGGGGTTCCTGATTAAGGTAGGGGTAAGGAGTCAGTGCTGGTGGTTACGCGCGCCACCAGGTTTTTTAACCTGAACTTCGACGCCGCCAGCCGGTGACGGTGCGGCCCCGCTGCGGTTGACCTGAGGAAGTTCGCCAGTGAACTCGTAGGCCACCGTTCCGGGCGGATGCTTGAACCAGCCCGGATCGCGGTAATCCCCCGCAGGCTGGTCGCGGCGAACCTTCAGCACGCTGAACATGCCGCCCATCCCGAGCGCGCCAAATGGCCCCTGGCCAGCCATCATCGGGGCGGTGTTGTCGGGCAATGCCATGTCCATCTCGGTCATGTCTTTCATGCCGCGCTCCCCCATCACCATATAGTCAGGGATGAGCCGCATGATGCGGCCTGCCACGCCGCGGTGGTCGACGCCAATCATGGTGGGAACGCCGTGGCCCATTGCATTCATGGTGTGATGGCTCTTGTGGCAGTGAAACGCCCAATCGCCTTCTTCGTCAGCGATGAATTCCATCTGACGCATCTGGCCCACTGCGATATCGACCGTGACTTCAGGTTGAC
>JALREG010000088.1 GCA_023253905.1 Burkholderiaceae bacterium | reverse complement strand
ATGCCGTTGGCGATCGCGAGGTCGCCCTGCGGGGTGAACTCGATGTAGTGATCCGCCTCCTCGGTGCTGCGCGTGCGGCGCGTGCCGAGGTCAATGACTTCGACCTTCTGGCCCTTGCTCCGGCGATCCACGATGCGCGACCACCCCGAGCATGCCGAGCTGATCATGGCCGGGATGTGGGGCGGGGTGGCGGGGCTTCTTCCGCGCCTAAGCGATCAGGCGGTCGAGTACTACGAGAATCATGAACCCAAGTGGCGCTGGATCGATCAGGACTTCCTTCGTGACAGGGTGTGGCCCCTGATCAAGGCCGACTGCCTGGTTCATGACGACTTCTACGTCATGGGCGGAGAATGCCGGCGTTTTCCGCCGGGTTCTGAACTGCCGGAAAACGAACATGTCGGGGGATATCGCCTCCGGTTTGCAGCGGAGCAGGAGCATGCCGCGAAGTCGAATTGATTATTTTGTAGCCGACGATCCGTCTGCGGCTTCGTCGCCCCGGTCATTCGGGTCTGGCATAGCGCCGATCTCTCCGGTGAGTAGGGTGCAGGGCATACAACCGTCTCGCGGCGTGAGTGAGGCGGCGGCGGCCGGGGTCGGCCCAGTGGCCGGCGGTTTGGCCGGCCAGCCCGATTGCCGCCGATGCCAACATTTTGCGGTTTCCTGGGATCCGGCAGTTCCCTATCTATGCCGCGGATTCGGGTTCAAGAGCCGGGTGCTGCCTTCGCGTGAGGTGATGCAGGCCGACGGGCATCCCTGTCGTCTTTTCGCCGCCCGAGCTTAGTGGGTTGTCGGATTCCCGGCTCCCCCCTTCGTACTATTCTAACTACCTGTTTATATTGATATTTGTCGGCTGGCACGTCGATTGCTAATCCGTCCTCGGGAAAACCAATTCAGGACGCGGGTGGTATCGATGTCTGAACAGTCTGCAAGCATTGTCTGGTTCGACCTGGTTGAAAGACTGGGCGAAATCGAAAGGGAACGCCTGATCGAGGCCGGTTTGCGGCCGCTTCCAGTGCGTAATATCGCTGAGGCCGTGACGCTCGCGCCGTCGGTTGACCGGGTCGTGGTTCGTCCGGTTGACGACACTGCAGTGATCGCCGAGCTGCGTAAGCGTTTCGCCCAACTCGGCAAGCGACCTGCGCTGATTGCGCGCATCGACCGCGACCGCTTCGAACTCGCCGTTCAGGCGATGCGCGACGGCGCGGACAACGTCATCCCGGCCGATGATTTTTCGATCGCTACCTGGAAGCAGCGGCCCCGCGCTGTAGCCACGCCCAGCGTTGATAGCCGCGAAAAGACCTATGTCTTCACCGACCCGAACAGTCAGACGCTGCTTGCGCTCGCGCAGCGTGTCGCGCGTTCGGACATCTCGGTGCTGATCTCGGGGCCCACCGGGGTGGGTAAAGAGGTGATGGCGCGCGTGCTGCATGAGTCGTCGCCGCGGAGCAAAGCGCCGTTTGTGGCGCTCAACTGCGCCACGCTGCCCGAGTCACTGATTGAAAGCATTCTGTTCGGTCATGAGAAGGGCTCGTTTACCGGTGCCGCGCAGAGCCGCACCGGTTTGTTTGAGCAGGCGAACGGCGGCACGCTCTTTCTCGACGAAATTGGCGAAATGCCGTACCCCCTTCAGTCGAAACTGCTGCGCGTGATTCAGGAGCGTGAACTGACCCGTCTGGGCAGTAACCATACGGTGAAGCTCGACTTCCGCCTGGTGGCAGCGACCAACCGCGATCTGCGTGCCGGTATTGCCGCACGCGAGTTCCGTGAGGATCTCTATTTCCGGGTGAGCGCGTTTCGCCTGACGATTCCTGCGTTGGCCGATCGGCCGGGCGACATCCTTCCGCTCGCAGCGCTCTTTCTGGTAAAGCATTCGCACGGCGCGCAGCCACCGCTGCTCTCAAGGCCCGCTGGCGAGGCGCTGCTCGCCTACCGTTGGCCCGGCAATGTTCGCGAGCTGGAAAACGTCATGCAGCGAGCGCTTGTGCTCTGCACGGGTGGGATCGTTGAGATTGAACATCTGGTGTTTGATGACCTCGCGACCGACGGGTTCGCGGCGGGGCTGTACGGCGCGGAAGCGCCCGCGATGGTACAGCCGGTGCCGGCTTATTCGCCCGTTGGGGGTACAGCCGCCGCTCCAATGCGCGGTCATTCGATGATGGGCGGCGATACGCATCCCGGATCGCTGCCCGCCACGGACGAGGGGCTTCACTCCAGCGTGCGCGCCACCGAGTACCAGGCCATCATGAATGCCATCCGTGGCAGCACCAGCCGTAATGAAGCGGCCGCGCGGCTCGGGATCAGCCCCCGGACCTTGCGTTACAAGCTCGCCCGACTTCGCGACCCGATGGGTAGCGGCATGGTGGCGCTCGGCGAAGGGGTGGCATGATGATTGAACGTACTCATGCGGCCAACGTCGAATCGATGCTGAGCCAGATTCGGAAGTTTCAGTCGCAAATCAGCACGCAGGCTGACACGGCCTCTGCGATTGCTTCGGGACCGCTGACACGGCAGGTTGAAAAAGCCGGGTTCAGTGATGCGGTCAAGAATGCGATCTCTGCCGTCAATGAATCGCAGGCCAATGCGCGGGCTTCAGCCGAAGCCTACGAGCGTGGCGCAGAGATTCCGCTCGCCGAGGTGGTTCTGGGAATGCAGAAAGCATCGCTCGCGTTTGAAGCCACGCTGCAGGTTCGCAACAAGGTCCTCAAGGCGTATGAGGACATCCTCAACATGCCGGTCTGACGCGCGACAATTATCTGAGTTGAATCATGGCTACAACGACCGCTCCCGGACAGGCGCCCGCCCGTCCTAATGACCCCCAGACGTCCGCGCCGACGGAAAACTCGCTGCCGGTTCCCCGGCCGGGTACCACCGCGCCGGTTGCCGCCAATGCGGGCACACCGCCTGCCGGTGGCGTCGCCTCGGCGCTTTCTCGTCTGCCAGCGTTTTTCCCGGCAGGCGCCTTTGCTGGCATGGGCGATCTTTTCAAGCAGCCGGCGGTCAAGAAGTCGATGCCGGTGATTCTGTCGGTCCTCGTTCTCATGCTGTTCGGTGCCATGTTTCTCTGGATTCAGACGCCGTCCCCCCAATGGCGTGTTCTGATGCCAGGGATCAGCGAAACCGATCGTCAGGCGGCCCTGGACGCGCTCAAGGCGGGTCGTTTCGAGGCCAAGGTCGATCCCGAAAACGGCAACCTGATCGTTCCTCCCGCGCGCTATCACGAAGCGAGGATGCTGCTTGCTTCGCAGGGCCTGCCGAAGGGCGCGGTATCGGGTGGACTGGATTCGCTGAAGGGCCAATCGGCCATGACCACCAGCCAGTTTATGGAACAGGTTCGGTTCAACGCTGCAATCGAGCAGGAACTTGCAAGAAGCGTGATGACGATCGGCTCCATTCGCGCGGCGCGGGTTCATCTCGCGATGCCGCGTCAAAGCCCGTTCATTCGCGAGCGGATTGCGCCGAAGGCTTCCGTGGTGGTGACGCCGCACCAGGGACGGATGGTGTCACCCGCGCAGGTGAGAGCCATCGTTCAACTGATTTCTTCGAGCGTGCCGTATCTGCCCGCCGAGAACGTGTCGGTGGTGGATGATGAGGGCAATCTGCTGAGCGATGCCCCAAGCGAAGCCGCAATGGGGCTCACGAATGCGCAGCTGCAGCACAAGCGCCAGGTCGAGCGCGAGTACCGCACGCGTGTCATGCAGATTCTGTCGCCGGTTGTGGGCGAGCACAACGTCAAGGCACAGGTGGATATCCGGCTGGACTTCACCCAGCAGGAAGTGACCTTCGAAGATTTCGATTCGCGCCGTGAGGGCCCGAAGACCCGTTCTGAGGTGCTCGCTGAAGATCGTACCGCGCGTCCTGATGCGCAGGGCATCCCGGGGTCGCTCTCCAATCAGCCACCGCCTGATGCGCGGTTCAGCCCG
>JALREG010000078.1 GCA_023253905.1 Burkholderiaceae bacterium | reverse complement strand
GTGCCGTTGGTGATCACCGCCACCAGATTGCCGCGACTGGTGTAGCGCGAGGCGTTGCGCGGGTCTTTTACGATTTCTTCACAGGCCGCCGCCACCCCAGGAGAGTAGGCGAGCGCGAGATCACGCTGATTGGTGAGCTGTTTGGTTGCAGTAACCGAGATTTTTCCGGGGCGGCCGAGTTCGTGATACTCGAGCGCCGCCTTGCGCAGTTGCGGATCCATTTATGACTCCCCGGAGCACGAGCTCCAGTCAGGCTGACAGGGCTTGGCGATCATACAGGCAACGTTCCAGGACACGGGCAACATGCAATGCTTCGCGCCCAGCACCGTCGAGGATCTGATGCCGACAGCTTGTGCCGTCCGCGACGATGAGGGCGCCGTCGCCGGCGGCACGCACTGCGGGTAGAAGCGAGAGTTCGGCCATTTTCATGGAGGTATCGAAATGCTCGGCTTCGAACCCAAACGCGCCGGCCATCCCGCAGCAGGATGACTCAATCGGCTCAACGCTTGCCCCCGGAATACGCTTGAGCACGGCATGTACCGGCGACAGCGCATCAAAGGCTTTCTGGTGACAGTGACCATGCACCAGCAGCTTGAGGCCAGGCTGCGGCGACAGGGGTAATTCGAGCGCGCCCGCCGCCATCTGCCGCGCAAGGAACTCTTCGAACAGCTGCGCCGATGCCGCCACCTTCTGTGCGACCTCACCCAGCCCAAGCACCAGCGCCTCATCGCGGAGCGTGAGAAGGCAGGAGGGTTCCAGGCCCACCACAGGGATGCCCCGTTCAACAAAGGGTACGAGCGCCGCGAATGTACGCTGAAGCTCAGCGCGCGCCTCATCGAGCAATCCCGCCGACAACCAGGTGCGGCCGCAGCAGAGCGCCCGCTGCGGTGTTGCATCGCCCGCGGCCGGCATCGCCACATGCACCCGCCACCCCGCGGCATTCAGCACCCGTCGCGCAGCCGATAGCGTCTCGGCCTCAAAGTGATTGTTGAAGGTGTCTGCAAACAGCACCACCTCGCGCACGGCAATCACCGATGAGGGCGATTCAGGCTGGTGAGTAAAGGGAACCGACGCCCAGCGGGGGAGGCTGCGCCGTGCAGACAGCCCCAGCAATTTTTCGCGCAACCAGCCGCTGCCCGGCGCCCGGGCGAGCGCGTTCAGAACCGGTGCCATTTGCGAGGCAACCGAGGCATAGCGCGGCAGGCTCGCGATCAGCTTCTCGCGCAGCGACGGCGGCTTCACCTGCCGAAGCTGATGTTGATATTCAAGCTTCATGCGCGCCATATCCACGCCGGTTGGACACTCGCGACGACACCCTTTACAGCTCACGCACAGGGACATGGTCTGTGCGAGCTCATCCGAGCTCAGTGCGTCCTCGCCCAGCTGTCCTGACAGCGCCAGGCGCAGCGTATTGGCACGCCCTCGGGTGAGGTGCTGCTCGTCGGCGGTGACGCGCCAGCTGGGGCACATGGTGCCGGCATCGAATTTGCGGCAATGGCCATTGTTGTTGCACATCTCGATGGCTTTTCCGAATCCGCCGGCCGGATCGCCTCCGGTGCCGGGGGCAGACAGGGTCTCGGTGAGCGGATCGTTCTGAACGTCCCAGGCCGACCAGTCGAGACCGGTGCGAAGCGGTCGCATCGCGTAGCCGGGCGGGTAGCGGAACAGGGTGCGTTCATCCATCCTGGTCGCACGAACAATTTTCCCGGGGTTCAGGAGCCCAGTGGGATCGAACAGGTCCTTGACTTCCTCGAACGCCCGGGTGAGCCGCGCGCCGTATTGCCAGGCCACCCATTCGCTTCGCACCAGACCGTCGCCGTGCTCTCCCGAAAATGCGCCTTTGTATCGGCGAACCAGCTCGGCGGCCTCCTCGGCAATCGCCCGCATCCGGGCAGCGCCCCCCTGCGGTCCGTCAGCCCGCATGTCGAGAATGGGACGCACATGAAGCGTGCCCACCGAGGCGTGCGCATACCAGGTGCCACGCGTGCCGTGACGGCGAAACACCTCAGTCAGCCGGTCGGTGTACTCCGCAAGATGCTCGAGCGGAACCGCACAGTCCTCGATAAAGCTCACGGGCTTTCCATCCCCGCGTAGCGACATCATGATGTTGAGGCCGGCCTTCCGAACCTCCCAGAACGCCTTCTGGGCTCGTTCATCGGTCATCTGCACAACGGCCCCGGGGAGACCCAGCTGATCGGCCACCAGTTCGACCAGTTCGGCGAGCCTGAGACGAATCGCCGCCGCATCGTCCCCGGCGAACTCCACCAGCAACACCGCCTGAGGCAGCTCGCCCTGATGTCGGACCAGCGCGGCGTCAATCACCGGGCGAAACGCCGGATTCTGACGCGCGAGGTCGATCATCGTGCGATCGACCAGTTCAACCGCGACCGGCCCCAGCTTGACGATGTGCTGTGCACTGGCCATCGCCGCTTGGAAATCGGGGAAATTCACCACGCCCAGCACGCGCGCCCCGGGGAGCGGCGCAAGCTTCAGGTGTAGCCGCCGGAACACCGCGAGCGTGCCTTCCGAACCCACCAGCAGGTGCGACAGGTTCACCGATCCATCGGCTGTGTAAGGGCGCTCCGATTGCGGATGAAAGACATCGAGGTTGTAGCCGCCAACGCGCCGCATCACACGCGGCCATACCCGCTCGATTTCATCGCGCTCACGCGCCCCGACCTCATGCAGACGCGAGACCAGCGCGCTCGCGCGCGCGCTTGAAAGCGGTCGCGACGCCTGCGGGCCAAATGGACCGAAGTGCTCCCGGGTGCCGTCCGCGAGAATGGCATCCAGCCCCAGCACGTTATGCACCATGTTGCCGTAGGCGATCGAACGCGAGCCACAGGAGTTGTTGCCTGCCATACCGCCCAGGGTGGCCTGCGCCGAGGTGGACACATCGACCGGAAACCACAGCCCGAGCGGCTTGAGTTGCGCATTCAGGTGATCCAGCACCATGCCGGGCTGCACCTCGGCCACGCGAGTCTGCGCATCAATCGAGATCACACGGTTCAGGTGCCGGCTGAAATCAACCACCAGCGCCTCGCCCACCGTCTGCCCGCACTGGCTGGTCCCAGCCCCCCGGGGCAGGATCGGCACCTTCATGTCGGCCGCAAGATCAATGGTGGCCGCGAGGTCTTCCTCATCGGCCGGTACCACCACGCCAACTGGAAACTGCTGGTAGATCGATGCGTCGGTCGAGTAGCGCCCGCGCGTGGCGGGGTCGAACTTCACCTCACCCTTCAGCACATTGCGAAGACGCCGCGCGAGACGGCTGCGATCAAGCGACGCCGACGGGGTAAATCCGATCGGGGCAACAGAAACAGAGTCAGACATGGCAAGGGCTCTCTCGGGGCAAGGCCGGCGCAGCGGCCGGGACCCTCTACAATTCCACGATTAAACACCAGCGACGCCCGCGCGCCGCCAGCATCCCCACTCGGCCTGCGCTGCTTCATCCGGGCCCGCCAGAAACGGACAAGCCATGAAACTACCCAGCGGACTGCGACTTGATCACCACCCGACCGGTCGCCATTTCCTGCAGATCCCGGGCCCCACCAATGTTCCCGACCGCATTCTGCGGGCCATCGACCATCCCACCATCGATCACCGCGGACCGGAATTCGGCGAGCTCGGCCGCTATGTCCTCGATGGCATTCGGAAGATTTTTCAGACCACGCAGCCCGTCATCATCTATTCAGCGTCTGGTACCGGCGCCTGGGAGGCCGCGCTGGTCAACACTTTGTCCGCTGGCGATCGCGTGCTGATGGTTGAAACCGGGCACTTCGCAGCGCTCTGGAAGCGCCTTGCCGAACGTCTCGGTCTGATTGCCGACTATATCCCCGGGGATTGGCGAAGCGGCATCGACGCCGCCGAGATCGGACGCCGACTCGCCGCCGACCCCCATCACAGCATTCGCGCCGTCTGCGTGGTGCATAACGAAACCTCGTCGGGCATCACCTCGGACATCGCTGCCGTGCGCCGTGCGATCGATGCGGCCGGTCATCCCGCCCTTCTGATGGTTGATACGGTCTCCTCGATCGGCTCGATTGACTATCGTCATGACGAGTGGGGGGTGGACGTCACCATCGCCGGGTCACAGAAAGGCCTCATGCTGCCGCCCGGGCTGGGCTTTAACGCAATCAGCCCGAAGGCGCTGGCAGTAAGCCGTACCGCCACCCTGCCGCGTGCGTTCTGGGCCTGGGACGACATGCTGGCCTCAAACGAAAAAGGCTACTGGCCCACCACCCCCTCGACCAACCTGCTCTATGGTCTTGCAGAGGCGATCGACATGCTCGCAAGCGAGGGGCTGGCCACAGTCTTTGCCCGCCATGTGCGGCACGGCGAAGCAACCCGTCGGGCGGTCCAGGCGTGGGGGTTGGAACTGCTGTGCCGCCATCCCGCCGAGGCGAGCCCGGTGGTCACTGCTGTCGTGATGCCGGAGGCCGAACCCGGCAAGCGGCACGACGCCGACGCGCTCCGGCGCCTGGTGCTCGAGCGCTTCAACATGTCGCTCGGTACCGGCCTCGGGCGGCTCGCGGGCTGGGTGTTCCGGATCGGACATCTGGGCGACTTCAACGACTTGTCCCTGGTCGGAACATTGGGTGGGGTTGAAATGGGCCTGGCAGCAGCAGGCATCCCCCATCGCTCCGGCGGTGTCCAGGCAGCAGTCGAATATCTCGCAGCCTGTGCCCGGGACGCGCGCGCGTGACCGGGCTATTGCCGGAGGCGACCGACCGGCCTGGCACGGGCGGCCCGCGCCTTGCCAGGCGCGTGGATGCGATCGCGCCCTTCCGCGTCATGGAACTCGTCAAGCGCGCGAGCGCCCTCGCGGCGGCCGGCCATCCGGTCATCCAGATGAATATCGGTGAGCCCGATTTCACCGCCCCGCCGCCGGTGGTCGCCGCCCTCGAGCGTGCAGCTGCCCGGGGACTATCGCAATACACGCCCGCCCTGGGCATCGAGCCGCTCCGCCGCGCAATCGCGCGCGACTACGGCGAGCGTCACGGGCTCGATATTTCGCCCTCGCGAATTGTGGTGACGGCCGGGGCGTCGGCTGCGCTGCTGCTTGCCTGCTGCGCGCTGGTTGATGTTGGCGACCATGTGCTGATGACCGATCCCAGCTATCCGTGCAATCGCCATTTCGTGGCCGCCTTCGATGGCGTGCCGGCACTGGTTCCGGTGGGCCCGGAAAGCCGCTTCCAGATGACGCGCGCCCTGCTCGAGTCGCACTGGACCCCGGCCACTGCAGGCGCGCTTCTCGCCACGCCCGCCAACCCCACCGGTACCTCCATCGCATTCAACGAGCTCGCGGGCATCGTGGATGCGATCCGCGCGCGGGGAGGCTTCAGCCTGATCGATGAGATCTACCTCGGTCTCAGTTATGAGGGCCGGCCCCGAAGCGCCCTCGAACTGGGCGACGACTTGATCGTCTGCAACAGTTTTTCGAAAACCTTCAGCATGACGGGCTGGCGTCTGGGCTGGCTGGTGGTGCCCGAATCGCTGGTGCCGGCCTTCGAAAAACTGGCTCAGAATCTTTTTATCTGCGCCTCGGCGCTCGCGCAACATGCGGCGCTCGCCTGCTTTGAGCCGGAGTCCCTGGCGATTTTCGATGCGCAGCGCGAATCGTTTCGCAAGCGGCGTGACTTCATCGTACCGGCGCTGCGAGAGGCTGGGCTTGACGTACCGGTCACCCCCGACGGCGCATTCTATGTCTGGATCGACTGCGCACGCGTGTCCTCAAGCAGCATGAGCTTCGCCGAGCGACTGCTGGAGGAAGCCTTTGTATCGATCGTGCCGGGGCACGACTTCGGGACGCACCAGGCCGATCGGTATCTCAGACTGTCCTATGCGACCGCCCAGCCGCAGCTCGAGGAGGCGGTGCGCCGGATGTCACGACTGATCGGGGCCCGTTGAGCGCGCCGCGTTGAGAGTGGCACGCCTGACACACTGCGCCATCCGGAGTCCGGTTCATGAGCTAGCGGGGCTCACTCCCCCACGCACACCAGCAGCAGGGAGCACACGCATCACCAGATCCTCGGGCATTTCGGCCACGCCACGAAGTACGTCGCGCGCGCGCAGCACCCGGGCACCATAGCCCCCGTCGTGCGGCCGGCGGGCGGCACCCACATAAGCCTTGAGCGCGGCTTCTGTGCTGCCTTCACGCAGCAGATGAATTCGCAGCAGTTCCGCACCCACGCGAATGTTCACCTGAGGATCGAAGACCGCCTCGCTACCGCCGAACGGTTCAAAGCGTTCGGAATGGACCTGCGTGCGAATCTGCATCAGCCCCTGTGCGCCGCGCACACTTTGAGCGAAGGTGTTGAAGGATGACTCCACCGACATCACTGCCAGAAGCAGCAGCGGGTCAAGCTTCACTTCATCGGCCACCTCATAGGCGAGTGCGACCACCCGCGCAGCCTGGAAAGCATCGACTCGATAACGATCGACGATGTGATCGGTCAGGAGGCGCTGCGCCCGGGGCGTCTCTGCCACCTCGCGAGACTCGATAAGGGGCCGCTCGTCAAGGAGCGCCGGCGCAGGCGCCGGTACCTGCATGGAGGCAATCCACCCCGGAGTCTTTCGGAGCCATTCCCCCTGAAGACCTGACCCCGGAGAATCGGACTGGACCCGACCCGGGGCAGCCGGACGCGCGACCGGGCTCTCCGGATGCAAGTTGGCGAGCGCGGTCAGCACACCCCCCGCTACGACCGCGGCCAGCGCGAGTGCGAGGGCCACCTGGGAGGCAGGCATGGGTCCGCTTCGAGCTTCAATGTTCATGCAACTTCTCCAACAGAACGCCCCCTGCACGGCTCCAATCCGCCCGAGAAGCGGAAACCCGCCCACCGATTACAGCGCCGGCGGACGGACAGAGACTGACAGGAACGGCACGCATACCGGCATGACCCAGCATCGGTAGCGCACCCAAGGGCCGGACCGAAACCGGTCTCGCCCGAATCGAGGGGGCAGGTGTTTTTTGTCTGGACCGTGTATTTTACGTTGCCTGTTTCGGCGGGCCAAACCAGCCCTCGATCCGGACTCGGACTGGCACGCTGATCATCGGGCTGGTCTCCATTGTTCGCTCGGCAATCCCCTTCGTGCACTGCGGGATAGCCGGTTCGCAGCCGTATCCTGATCCCGATCAACACGAGCTCATCTTGAAATACACCGACCTACGGGATTTCATCGCCCAACTCGAACGCACAGGCGAACTGCGCCGCATCGCCCTGCCGGTCTCGCCGCAGTTCGACATGACTGAAATCGCTGACCGGGTATTGCGCGCGCAGGGGCCTGCGCTCCTGTTCGAGCATCCCCGACACGCCGAGCGCTCATGGCGTATCCCGGTGCTCGCGAACCTGTTCGGCACACCCTTTCGGGTGGCGCTCGGCATGGGAGAGTCCTCCACCGAGGCCCTTCGCGAGGTAGGCAAATTGCTGGCTGCGCTCAAGGAGCCCGAACCGCCAAAGGGCCTGCGCGATGCCTGGGAGAAGCTGCCGCTCCTGCGGCATGCGCTCACTATGAGCCCGCGCGAGGTCTCAAGCGCTCCCTGCCAGCAGCAGGTTTTTGAAGGCGCAGAGGTCGATCTCGAGTCGCTGCCCATCCAGACCTGCTGGCCGGGCGACGCCGCGCCGCTGATCACCTGGGGGCTGGTGGTCACACGCGGCCCGGGCAAACCGCGCCAGAACCTCGGCATTTATCGACAGCAGGTGATATCGCGCAACCAGACCATCATGCGCTGGCTTGCGCACCGCGGCGGCGCGCTCGATTTCCGGGACCACGCAATCGCCCATCCCGGCGTGCCCTTCCCGGTGGCGGTGGCCTTGGGCGCCGACCCTGCCACCATCCTCGGCGCAGTCACGCCAGTGCCCGACACACTCTCCGAATATCAGTTTGCAGGGCTGCTGCGTGGCGGCCGTACTGAGATCGTCCGCTGCATAGGGAGCGATCTGCGGGTACCCGCCACTGCAGAGATCGTGCTCGAGGGCAGTCTGCGGCCCGACCCCGACGGCGCGCTCACGCGTGCGCACGCCGCCCGTCTCGGGTGGCGCGGCGAATTGCCCGCCAGCGCGCTCACCGGCTGGGAAATGGCACTGGAGGGTCCGTTCGGCGATCACACTGGCTACTACAACGAACAGGACTGGTTCCCGGTTTTTACGATCGATCGCATCACTCAGCGGCGCGACCCGATCTACCACAGCACATACACCGGCAAGCCCCCCGATGAGCCCGCCATCCTGGGAGTAGCGCTGAACGAAGTGTTCGTGCCCATTCTCTGCCGGCAGTTCACCGAGATCGTCGACTTCTATCTGCCGCCAGAGGGCTGTTCATACCGGCTTGCAGTGGTGTCGATGCGCAAGCAGTACCCTGGTCACGCCAAGCGCGTGATGTTCGGCATCTGGAGTTTTCTGCGCCAGTTCATGTATACCAAGACCATCATCGTGGTCGACGACGACGTGAACGTGCGCGACTGGAAGGAAGTGATCTGGGCGCTCACCACCCGCGTTGACCCGGCGCGCGACACCACGCTGGTTGAAAACACGCCGATCGACTATCTGGACTTCGCCTCGCCGGTATCGGGGCTGGGCTCGAAGATGGGCATTGACGCCACCAACAAGTGGCCGGGCGAGACTAGCCGGGAATGGGGGCGGCCCATTATGATGGATGCCGCGGTCAAGGCCCGGGTCGATACGCTGTGGGGGCAACTCGGGCTCTAGGCCACCGGCGCTCGTCAGCGCCCATCAGCCGTTGTCATAGACCCAGCGCAGGAACGTATCCTGCGCAGGCTGGGCTCCGAGAATTTTCTCGCCGTTGATGATCATCACCACGGCATAGCGCCTGCCCGAGGCCGCATCCACATAGCCTGCAATCGACTTCACATCGCGCAGGCTCCCGGTCTTGATCCAGGCGCGGCCGGCAAGAGGGTGGCGCTGCAGCCGCGCCCGCATGGTGCCGTCTATACCCACCTGTGGCAGCGTAATCCGGAACAGGTCGGCATGCGTGCTCCCGGCCGCGTGAACCAGTAACTGGGCGAGGCTGGCTGCGCTAATCCGCTCCTCGCGCGAGAGCCCCGAACCATTGTCGATCACCAGCTCCGGAAAATGCAGGCCGCGGCTATCAAGCCACCGCTGCACCATCTCGCGCACGCGTCGCGGTGACGCGGGGTCCGCCGGCGTAGCGCTCGCCCCGAGCAACACCTGGCGGGTCATCACGTTGTTGCTGAACTTGTTGATGTCCTGCGAAATTTCCCAGAGCGCCCGCGGCGATTCCCAACGCTGCCATACCGCGAGCCGGGCTGCTGCCCCGGTCTCGATCCGGGTCTTGCCCCGAATGACACCCCCTGAGGCCTGCCACGCCGCCTTGAAAAAGCCGTGGATGAAGTCGCGGTGCGACAGTACCGCCGCGTAAATGCCCTGCTCGCCACACGCAGGGAAATAACGCCCCCCGACCCGGATCGAGGCGGCAGCCGCGGTCCCTCCTTCAGCCTGCGCTGCGGCGTCGCGCACCCAGAGGGCAAGCGACCCAGGCTGGCAGGCCCCGGCCTGGACACTCAGCTCATTGACCACCCGGACATCCGCGAGCGGAGGGTCCAGAGCGATTTTTGCCGCGCCCCCCGCCGGCTTCACTACCACCCGTACCGACTTGAAATTCATGAGCGCGGCATGCGGCCCAACGTTGTAAGGCTGCGAGGCGTCACCATCGATCGGCTGCCCGGGTTCGGCGCGCAAATCAAAAAGCGCATCATCAATCACCAGGTCACCACGAATCTCGCGCAGCCCCGCCGCCCGCATGCGGCGAATAAATTCAGTCAGGTCTTCGACGACAAGTTTCGGATCGCCCCCGCCGCGCAGCACCAGGTCGCCCTCGAGCACGCCATCTGACAGTCGGCCGCCCAGATGGGCGGTCGTGACCCAGCGGTACTCCGGCCCCAGCACACTAAGCGCGACATAGGTGCTCAGCAGCTTGATGGTCGAAGCCGGATTCAACGCCCGCGCGACGTTCCATTCAAGGAGTGGCGGCCCGCCCGCCACGGGAACAGCAACTAGCCCGACCTGCGCGGGCGATGCGCCCGTCGAGGCAATCCAGTGTGAAACCGGCGGGGCGGGCTCAGCCCACCCACGCGTGGTCACCGCCCCCAGAGCGAGCGCGACCGCCCAAGCGGCCAGCGACTGCAGACCCACCCGCCACGCCCTCCGACCGATCCATTCAATCATGTTCACGAAACCCCTGAACCGCCTCAGCAAGCGCCACGCCGAACGACCAGCGGCCGCGATGGTAACCGAACCCAATCTTAGGCCTGGATCGTGACTGGCACCCAACTTGCCGGACCCGTCAACTTGACCCCCCCTTTCGGTCTGCCTAACATCCGGGCATGGAACAAGACGTACAACTTCTTGGTGACCAGATCGATCGTCTGCTCGCCAACATGCGCCGACTGGTTGATGAAAACGCTCGCCTGAAGGCCGCGCTCTCTGACAGCCAGGCCCTCAACGTCGA
This sequence comes from Burkholderiaceae bacterium, assembly GCA_023253905.1. The sequence continues at coordinate 4,769 of JALREG010000078.1, read as the reverse complement.
TCTTCGAGAGCGGATGGCAGATGCCCGCGCCCGGGTGGAGTTCGCGCTCTCCCGCTTGCCGGCCGACATGGCCGACCCCTCCTGATCACCCTGTAGCGGGTCGCTGCCCCGTTCGAACCCCTTACTGCCACCGAGCCCCAGATGGAACAGATCGACGTCAGGATCCTGGATCGCGAATACCGGCTATCGGTCACCCCCGAGGACAAAGACCGGCTGGTCCGGGCCGCGCAGATGGTCGACAGCAAGATGCGTGCAATCCGTGACTCAGGCCGGGTCACCAGCACCGACCGAATCGCAGTGCTCGCGGCGCTGCAGTTCGCCCATCAGATCCTCGGAAACGGTAACGACACCCAGGCGCAGCAGGCCGCCGAGGTGAGCCGCCGTCTGCGCAAAATCAACGACACCCTCGAGACCGAACTTCGACAGCAGGAAAATCTTTTCTGATGGCGGAGTAGCCTGTCTGGGCGCGATACAATTAAAGCACCCTGCGGTGTTCGATAAGGCCATACATTCCTTGAACCAATAATGTGACTCAGGCCACGGCGATTCGCGTACCGCTGTTGTGATCGTCCCTCGTCGGATGAACCTGATGCGGTGCCTGCTGTGGCCGACCTGAACTTCACGGTTCAGGATGCTGGTCTGCCGGCACAGGCGGGGCCCAATTTCCCAGTCTCATGGGGGCGTCAACGGCAATGTGCCGTTGACCTGAGCCTGAGGCGAGTTCCATGAATGCTCCCCGGCAATATTGGCTGATGAAGTCCGAGCCCGACGAATGCTCAATCGATGACGCACTCGCCGCGCCAAACCGCACAGTGGCCTGGGTCGGCGTTCGCAACTACCAGGCGCGCAATTTCATGCGCGACGCCATGCGAATCGGCGACGGTGTGTTGTTCTATCACTCGGGCTGCGCAGAGCCCGGTGTGGCGGGTCTTGCCGAGGTGGCCTCTGCGCCCTATCCGGATCCCACGCAATTCGACCAACGATCGGCCTACTTTGATCCGGCAAGCAAGCCCGCCGCGCCGCGCTGGATACTGGTCGATGTGAAAGCCCTTGAACGCGTTCCGCTCGTAGCGCTTGCGCAGATGCGCGCGGAGTCGGCGCTCGCCGAGATGCAGGTACTGCGGCGAGGCAACCGGCTGTCGATTACGCCGGTAACGCCCGATCAGTGGCGCGCAATGCTGCGGCTCACTTCACGCTAAGCCCGCGCGGCAACGGGAAGGTCACCCGCTCTTCCACGCCAGGGAGCGTACTCACACGCTCCGCCCCCAGCTCACGCAGTCGCGCCACCACCTCGGTCACCAGGACCTCCGGTGCCGACGCCCCGGCGGTCACGCCGATGCGATGCCGCCCCACCACCCAGGAGGCGTCAAGCAGCGCAGCCGAGCCAATCAACCGCGCTTCGCAGCCCATCTTCTCAGCCACCTCGCGCAGGCGATTGCTGTTGGAACTGCTCTTCGAACCAATGACCAGCACCAGGTCGCACTGCGGCGCCATGAATTTGACTGCGTCCTGACGGTTCTGAGTGGCGTAGCAGATGTCTTGCTTCTTGGGCTCGGCAATGAGGGGAAAGCGCCGCCTGAGCGCATCAATCACCGCCTGACAGTCATCAACCGACAGCGTCGTCTGGGTGACATACGCGAGCCGGGACGGATCACTGACCCGAAGCTGATCGACATCGGCCACGGTTTCCACCAGATGAATACCGTCATCGACCTGGCCCATCGTGCCCTCGACCTCGGGGTGCCCAGCATGTCCGATCATCACGATCTCGCGACCTTCCTGCCGCATTTTCGAGACTTCGACATGCACCTTGGTGACCAGCGGACAGGTTGCATCGAACACCTGCAGCCCGCGTCCCTCGGCCTTCACGCGCACCATACGCGATACGCCGTGCGCGGAAAAAATCAGCACGGCGCCGTCTGGCACATCATCAACCGAGTCGACGAATACCGCGCCTTTGCCGCGCAGTTCGCTCACCACATGATCGTTGTGAACGATTTCATGCCGGACATAGACCGGTCCGCCAAAATTCTGCAACGCGCGTTCCACGATTTCGATTGCGCGGTCGACGCCCGCGCAGAAACCCCGAGGCTGAGCCAGGACGATATCCATCAGAGACTCCTCACAGCACACCCAGGATCTCGACCTCGAAGTCGATAGCCTGGCCGGCAAGCGGATGATTGAAATCGAACAACACCGACTGATCGTTGATTTCCTTCACGACGCCGGCATAGCGCCCGCCGCCGGGGGCAGGTAGCTCCACCAGATCGCCGGGCTCGTAGGTGGTGCCTGCGGTGGTGTGGGCATCGAACACTGAGCGCGACAGGCGCTGCAGCAGTTCCGGATTGCGAGGACCAAACGCCTCGCCTGGGGCCAGGGCGAACCGCCGATGCTCGCCTTCGCGCAAATCCATCAGGCATCGCTCGAGGGGCTCAGCCAATTGGCCGATCCCGATCTGGAGCGTAGCGGGCTTCCCGCCGAAAGTACTGATGATGTCAGCGCCGCGTTCGGCAAGGGTCAGCCGATAGTGAAGCGTGAGGTGCGAATCCGCCCCCACCCGCGTGCCCTCGTTAACCGACGCGGCGGGGTCTGCGCAGTTCGTGGGCACGTTGCCTGGCATTGAAGAAGCATTCATGAAAGCCATTCTAAAGGAACACCCGTGCCAACCGAGACCCTGCGAACCACCCGGTCACGCGCCCCTGCAAGCTCACTCGGACCCCTTGCCAACCGTCTGCTACGCGACGGTGCCCAAACGCTTGCTGATGCTGAGCTTGTGGCTCTGCTCCTGGGCGACGACCCGGTGCGGCCGCGCGCACCGGGTGTCCGACCGGCTGCGCACGCAGCGCTGCGGCGGCTCACGACATCGCGCGGCTCGCTCCGGGAGCTCGCCCACCTCCAGGAGGCTCAGGGCACCCGGGCAGGCCTTGCCTCCCAGCCTGGGCCGGGCGGCTGCGAAGTGCGCGAAAGCACGACCGAGTTCAGCCAAATCAGGCGATGCAGCGCCACATTGCAGGCGGCCCTCGAGTTCAGTCGCCGATGCCTGCGCGAAGCGTTACAAAGTCGCTCGTGCATCAATTCGCCAGCCGAACTCCGCGCGTTTCTCAAACTTTGGCTGCGCGAACGCCCCCGGGAGTGCTTTGTGGTGCTGTTCCTGGACAGTCAGAACCGGCTGATTTGCGCTGAGGAAATGTTCCAGGGAACCGTTGCGCAAACCATGGTCTACCCGCGGGAAATCGCCCGTCGGGCGATTGAAACGGGTGCCTGCGCGGTGATCGTCGCCCATAACCATCCTTCCGGAGCGCCCACCCCCAGCGCCGCCGACCAGCAACTGACCCGGGCACTGCGTCATGCCCTCGATCTGCTCAACCTGCCGATTCTCGACCACGTCATCGTGGCCGACCACCAATGCTTTTCCTTCGCGGAGGCCGGACTCATGTAGCGGTGTTCAGGTCAATTTGCGGCCAAACGCTTTTCACGATTACAATCATTGGTTTCGCATTTTCCCTACTCACCCCATACCCAGGAGCCTTCCATGGCCCGAGTCTGCCAGGTCACCGGCAAAGCGCCGATGGTCGGAAACAATGTTTCTCACGCCAACAACAAAACCAAACGGCGATTTTTGCCCAATCTCCAGAACCGTCGGTTCTGGCTGGAGGGCGAAAAGCGCTGGGTGCGTCTTCGCCTGACCAACGCCGCGCTCCGGCTCATCGACAAGAAGGGGCTTGAGGTGGTGGTGTCCGAAATGCGCGCTCGCGGCCAAGCTGTTTAACCGCAGCACCCACAGGACATCCCGGACCGTACGGTTCCGCTCTCTGCCCTTATTAGCAGGACACTTTGATCATGCGCGAAAAAATCAAACTGGAATCAACCGCCGGCACGGGTCATTTCTACACGACCACCAAAAACAAGCGGACGATGCCCGAAAAGATGGAAATCAAGAAGTTTGACCCGGTTGCCCGTAAGCACGTGGCCTACAAAGAAACCAAGATCAAGTAACAGGTGGTTTGAGCCGGGGCGTCGCGCCCGGCTCTCTTACTGCAGCGCCGAAAGCGAGCGCGCAAGTTTCCCGGGGGGTTTGAGCCAAGCTCGCCACCCAAACCTGAATCCGACGGACACACTTTCCACGCTGAACCCGCCGTCCAGAACAGCCGGCAGAAGCGCGTTGCTTACGCGGCAGCGTAGGAGCGAATGCGAACCGACATTGACCGGAGTGCCGGAATGTCACTTGACTCAGCTCGCTGGCACCACTGCTGAAGCATGACGACCAGCTGTTCGCGAGAGCGATTAGACCGCTCCCAGATCACGCCAAGCTCGCGGCGCATTTCCACCAGAACGCTCAAACGCTCGCTTGCAGCCAGCACTTCGGGCAGCGCCGCGCGCTGGTCACCGCTCCAGCGCCCCGCATCAAGCGGCAGCCAGTGTCGGGCAGCGCTCAGTAGCTGACCTTCAGGCCGACGCAACTGCGACAGGCGCGCGGCCTCTTCGGCACAGGCCTTGCGCAGAGAACGCGCAAACTGCTGCATGACATCGTAGCGGTGAGCGATCAGCGCCTGCACCGCATCAAGGTCGATGCTGGTACGCGCATTGGTGAGCTTCGGCGTGGGCGCGATCTTCTTCACCCGCGCAAGGCCCACCATGGACAACATCTAATAATCAATATATTTATTCGGGCGGTTCGGTCGAGTTGCAATACACAACAGGATCAAACGATTGGGCAAGCGCAAAAGTGGACGGCGATCAATCTATTGCTTTTTTAGCACCGGTAACTG
>JALREG010000390.1 GCA_023253905.1 Burkholderiaceae bacterium | reverse complement strand
GGCGGTCGGGGCTGCAACGAAGCCAAACCCGCGCTCCAGCCGAAAGTCGAACCGATTTTCCGGCACGCGCCGCTACCAGTCGCTCCCCGATCATGGCGGTCAGAAGTGTGGAGTCGCCCAGTAACTCGAACGTGTATACCTCGCAGCCAAACATGGCCTCGCTCTCGGAGCAAAGTTCGAGATCTTCCGAACGAATGCCCAGGACCACCGGCCCGGGTCGAGGCGGCGATACACGCAGGGGCAGTTCCCCCGCCCGACAAGCGCCCCGCCCGTCTGGCACCACCGACAGCAGGTTCATGGCAGGCGAGCCGATGAAACCCGCAACAAAGGTATCGGCAGGATCGTTGTAGATGTCTTCGGGCACGCCGATCTGACGGATCACGCCGTCGTTCATGACCGCCACCCGCGTGGCAAGCGTCATCGCCTCGATCTGATCATGCGTGACATAGACGGTGGTGACCTGCAACTCCTGCGTGAGATGCTTGATTTGGGCCCGCGCCAGCACCCGAAGTTTGGCATCGAGATTGGAGAGCGGCTCGTCCATCAAAAACACCCGCGGCGTTCGCACGATGCTCCGCGCCAGGGCAACCCGCTGCCGCTGTCCCCCTGAGAGCTCGCGCGGCATGCGAGCAAGAAACGGCTCTAGCTGCACCCGCGCCGCCGCCTCGCGGACGCGCCGTTCACGCTCCGCCGCGGGCACCCTCCGAAGTTTAAGCGGATAGCCGATATTTTCGGCGACGCTCATATGAGGATAGAGACCATAGTTTTGGAACACCATCGAGACATCGCGACGCTGCGGCGGCACCTCGTTCACGCGCACGCCATCGAAGGCGATGGTGCCTGCGCTGGGCGCCTCCAGTCCGGCAATCATCCGCATGGTGGTGGTCTTGCCGCATCCTGACGGTCCCAGCAGCACCAGAAATTCGCGATCGGCAATCTCCAGGCTGAGATTGCGGACCACCTGCACCGAACCAAAATATTTATCGACAGAAGCCAGCGATACCGTGGTCATGTAGCGTCCTAACGAACGGAGCCTGCAGTCAGGCTGCCGATGAACTGCCGGTGCACCATGAGGGAGAGCATGAACATGGGCGCGGTGATGATGAGTCCACCAGCAGCCATCAGCTCCCAGAGGTCGCCGCGTTCAGTGCGAAAACCGACGATCCCCAGTGGCAGCGTGAGCGCATCCTGCTTACCCAAAATGAGCGCAAACAGGAATTCATTCCAGGTGAGCGTGAAACTGAATACGGCCGCGGTGATGATCCCGGGCAACGCCGCCGGCACCACGATGCCGGCGAGGACGCGAAAGCGGCCTGCCCCGTCAATCATCGCCGACTCTTCGATCTCGACGGGCAACGCGTCGATGAAGCCCTTGATCATCCAGACTGCATACGGCAGAACAATGGACAGATTGATGAGCACCAGCGCGGTACGCGTATCGAGCAGGCCCAGATCGCGAAACATCAGAAAGTAAGGCAACACCACCACTGCTGCTGGAATGAACTGCGATGCAATCACCAGCAGGAAGAGCGTCTGGCGAAAGCGAAAATCAAAACGCGAGAAAGCGTACGCAGCGAGCGTAGCCATAGGCACCGCCACCACCACCGTACCGGCTGCAACCAGGATGCTGTTCGCGATCTTGTTACCCAGATTCCAGGGGTGGGCAAACACCGTGCGAAAGTTTTCCAGTGTGGGCGCGAACACCAGGGCCGCATCAAGCGAATAGACGTCGCGCGGCAGCTTGAAGGCCGTGATCGCCATCCAGACGATGGGAAGCACGATGCTCGCCAATCCGGCCAGGATCAAGGACTGCCTGAGGGCAAGTCCGATCCGCTCGCCGAGCGGAGGCCGGTAGCCGGGTTCCGGACTGCGTGAGGGCTGCATGCCCTCGCCCTGTCTACGGATTTGTGCCGTAGAGGCCGCACCGTGACTCAGGCTCGACGCAGACTGTGGGGAGCTCATCGGCTGCGAAACACGAGCTTGAGATAGAAATATGCGCAACCGAGAAGAAGCGCAGTCAGCAGCCATGCCGCAGCAGCGGCATAACCCATGTCGTAGTAATTGAAAGCCGTCTGATAAACAAAATAGGCGAGCGTCTGTGTGGCAGTGCCAGGCCCACCATTACTGAGCGTGTAGATGGTGTCAAACGCCTTCAGAGCAAACACGGTTTTCAGAATGAGAACCACCCCCAGCACCGGCAATAGCTGCGGCAAGGTGATATCGCGCAGCACCGCCCACGGTGAGGCTCCATCAATTCGCGCGGCCTCCTGGGTTTCGCGAGGGATGGCGGCCAACCCTCCCAGCACCACCAGTGTCATGTAAGGGGCCCAATGCCAGACATCGGCCGCCACCACGGCTGCCATGGCGAGCACCCGGTCGGCGAGCCACACCTTGTCGGCCAGCACAGGAATAAAAAACCCGAGCAGGTGATGCACTACGCCAAACTCGGGATTGAGGAAGAAGCGAAATGAAATGCCGATCAGCGCCGGACTCATCACGAAGGGAAGGATGAGCGCGACCCGGGCAATCGAGGATAGCCGCCCCTCGCGCTGCAGAAGGAGCGCAGCACCGAGCGCGAGCAGCAGCGTGGCCGCGACATCGGCCACCACGAAGACGGCGGTGGCCACCAACGACTCGCCGAACTCCGGATCGTCGGTCAGGAGATCGGTGTAGTTGGCTGCACCGACCCAGTCGCCTGGCGTATCGCGCTGCGCGAGCTTCCAGCTGCGAAAGCTGAGCGCGAGCGAATAGCCGAGCGGAAATAGCGCCATCGCCGCCACGAAAAGCAGCGCTGGCGCCAACAGCCACACATGGATCGGAATCCGTCGGATCACCCGCGCATCGCCCGCCGTACGCGGCCTGCTGCCGCATCCAGTCCCGCCTTCACCTGCACCTGACCCGCCGCGATGTCACTGATGGTGGCCTCCAGAATGTCACTCACCTGCCCCCATTGGGCAAAGAGCGGTGTCCCTTTTGCGCCCTTCAGGGCCTGGGCGCCAAACAGATGCATGCCGCCAAAGCGTACGTTCACATCACCATCGATCAGGTTGGCTGTCTGCACCGCCACCACTTCATTGAGCTTTGGATCGAGCAGCACCGAGCGCTCAATGGCCGGGTCAGTGAGCCAGGTGAGGTATTCCATGGCGGCATCCTTACGGCGGCTGTTGCGATTGATGCCGTAGAACCAGGTGTTGGTGTAGGTGGTGGCGTCGCGGCCGGGCATGGCGGGCAGCGGCGCAAACCCGACCTGGTCGCGCTTGAGCGTGGAGGTTTTCGGGTCGGTCAGCATCGCATAGCGCCACCACCAGACTGGGACCATGGCCGAGCGCCCCTGCGCCACCGAATTGACGGCATCGGTTTCGTTGAAGGTGGCCGACCCCGGGGGCGCCACCTTGTGCTTGAGCATGACATCAACATAGGCCTGAGTGGCGGCCACCCCGCGTTCACTGTTGAAGGCGGGTTGCCCCTTGGAATCGAGCAGGTCGCCCCCCATGCCCCACAGGTAGTTGAACCAGATCATCAGATTCTGGCCACCGGTT
>JALREG010000297.1 GCA_023253905.1 Burkholderiaceae bacterium | reverse complement strand
GTCGCCCAAGACACCTGTGCCGTCCCATCGCTGCGGGCTACAGCACTTCATGGGCCGCGACGGGGGGGACTATGCCGCTGGCGCGAAAAGGCCCGGTGGCTTCCAGTTTGCCGAAGACACTGTGGTCATGCCGCTTCACATTGGTACGCATGTTGATGCGCTCTGCCACGCGTGGTACGACGACCGCCTCTATAACGGCTACCTGGGGAGCACCCTTCGCAGCACCACGGGCGCAACGCGTCTCGGTGTGGACAAGATGCCGCCGGTTGTCACCCGCGGCGTGCTGCTCGATCTGGTGCGCCTCAAGGGCCGTCTGCTCCACGATGGCGAGGTCATCACGCGGGCCGACCTGGACGATGCAGCGAGTGCGATCAGCGTTGATCTCGAACCAGGCGATGCCGTGCTGCTTCGAACCGGCTGGCTGGAGGCGCAAAAAACGGTGGCGAATCCGTCCTTCAACACCGAACCCGGCATCGACCTCGATGCGGCGCAGTGGCTCGTCGAGCAGGATGTCGCGCTGGTGGGTGCCGACAATTTCGCGGTGGAAGTCCTGCCCTTTGCCGACGGCACCGTATTTCCGGTGCATCAGTGTCTGATCCGTGACTACGGGATTCCGCTTCTGGAAGGTCTGATGCTCGATCCGCTGGTGGAGAGCGGTCGTCATACCTTCATGTTCGTGGCAAGCGCACTGCCTATCGTGGGCGCCACGGGCTCTCCCCTGTCGCCCGTCGCGATTCTCTAAGACCGATCATGGCCGCCACCAAACGTCCGCTGGATGGCATTCGCGTGCTGGAGATCGCCTCGATGATCTTCGGCCCGCTCGCCGGGCAATACCTGGGTGACATGGGCGCCGAGGTGATCAAGCTGGAGCCGCCCGAGGGGGACCTTACCCGCGCGATCGGCCCACGCCGCTCTGCCCGGATGGGTTCGTTTTTTCTTACCTCGAACCGCAACAAGCGAAGCATTGTGGTCGATCTCAAGCGCGCCGAAGGCCAGCAGATTCTTGACCGCCTGGTCGCGCAGAGCGATGTGCTGCTGCACTCGCTCCGAACGCCCGCAGCAAAGCGGCTCGGATTGGATTACACGGTCCTCGCAAAGGCTCAACCCAGCCTGATTTACTGTCATGTCACGGGCTACGCCGATCACGGCCCCTACGGCGGACGCCCCGCTTATGACGACATCATCCAGGCTGCCTCGGGGCTCGCGCGTCTGCAGGCCGTGGTGGCGGGCGAACCCCGCTTCATCCCCACCATCGTGGCCGACAAGATCAGTGGCGTACACGCGGCCTATGCGATCGTGCTTGCGCTCATGCACCGGCTTCGCACCGGTGAGGGTCAGCAGGTGGATGTGTCCATGTTCGAAACACTTGCCGCCTTCAACATGATGGAGCACCAGTGGGGTCACACGTTTGAGCCCCCCATCGCACCCATGGGCTACGAGCCGGTTGCGAAGGCTGTCCGCAGGCCCTATCGAACGCGGGATGGACATCTCGCACTCCTGCCCTACACCGACGCGCACTGGTACCGGTTCTTTGCAATTGCCGGCGCACCCCAGGTGATGTCCGATCCGCGCTTCGTGAGCTTTGCCGCCCGTCAGCGGAATTTTCGCGAGGTGTGGGATGAGGTGGAACGACAGGTGGCTCAGAAAACCAACGCTGAATGGCTGACACTGCTGACCCCCGAGGACATTCCGTTTTCGGTCGTAAACAGTCTCGAGGATCTGGTGGCCGATCCGCATCTGCACGCCATCGGTTTCTGGAGCGTGGAGGAGCATCCCACCGAGGGCCTCCTTCGCATACCCATGAATCCGCTGCGGCTCAGCGCCTCCCCCCCAGCGGTACGCCGCCTGCCGCCCGCGCTGGGCGAACACAGCGCCGAGATCCTGCGCGAATGCGGCTTTGATGCCGCCACCATCGCCAGTTTTACCGAACCGGGCGGCATCTGCGCCGCCGAACCTGTCAGAGCATCATGATTCCACGTACCCTTTTCGATGCCGATCACGAGGTCTTCCGAACCACCGTTCAGCGTTTCATCGCCGAGCACGTCACGCCCCACCATGCCCAATGGGAAAAGGAAGGTGAAGTGCCGCGCGAGCTTTGGCGCGAGGCAGCACAGGCCGGTCTTCTGTGCTGCAACGTGTCAACCGACTATGGCGGCATGGGAGGCGATTTTCTGCATAGCACCATCCTGATCGAGGAATTCGCGCGCGCCGGAGCCACAGGTCCCACGTTCTACCTGCATTCCGACATCGTTGCCCCCTATCTGGTGGACTTCGGTACCGAGGAACAGAAACGCACCTGGCTCCCACGGATGGCATCAGGCGAAGTGGTGTGCGCACTGGGGATGAGCGAGCCCTCTGGTGGTAGCGATGTGCAGGCGATGCGCACCCAGGCGATCCGCGATGGCGATCAATACGTGATCAACGGCCAGAAGGTTTTCATCACCAACGGTCACTGCGCTGACCTGCTGCTTCTCGCCTGTAAAACCGACCCAAAGGCCCGCGGCAAGGGGGTGAGCCTGATCCTGGTTGAAACCAATCGACCAGGCTTTACCCGCGGCAGGCGGCTCGAAAAAATCGGCTGCAAGGCCCAGGACACCGCCGAGCTGTTTTTTTCTGACCTGCGTGTTCCGGTCACTCATCGGCTGGGCGGCGAGGGTGAAGGTTTTGCCATGCTGATGACGCAGCTCGCACAGGAGCGGCTGATTCAGGCGATCCGCGCCGTGGCAAGCAGCGAGGCCGCCATCATGTGGACTCGAGACTACGCCGTGGGCCGCGAAATGTTTGGCCAGACGCTCGCCGATTTTCAGAACACCCGCTTTCAGCTGGCTGAACTCCACGCCGAGGTCCTCGCGCAGCGTGTCTTCGTAGACCGCGCGATCGAGCTTCACCTGCGAGGCGCGCTCGACGCGACCGATGCGGCTGCGGCCAAGCTCACCACCACCGAGCTGCAGGGGCGGGTGATGGATCGCTGTCTTCAGCTCTTTGGCGGCTGGGGCTACATGTGGGAATACCCCATCGCGCGCGCTTATGCCGATGCGCGAATGTGCCGGATCGGCGGCGGTAGCGCCGAGGTGATGAAACAGATCATTGGTAACGCGCTGTTGCCGCGGGTCAAAAAGCCATCCTGACGGAGCTGCCATGAACGCGACCACCGATTGCGCGCCGACGACGGCAGCGGCTGGCACTGACCAGCTCGCCCTCGCGGTGGTCCGTGGCCTCACCGCCCTGATCAAAGCAAAAATGCCTCATGCGCACGATATCCGCCTGGAGCGTCTGATGCGCTCGGCAGGAGGGTTATCTCGGGAAAACTGGCGCCTCGATGCCTCATGGGTCGACGCGCGCGGCGCGCACTCGCATGAACTGATGCTGATGCGAGATGCCTCAGGCACGCTCCTTGAGACGGAACGCGATCGCGAGTTTGCAGTGCTGTCAGCCCTCGCGCACAGCGATGTGCCCGCACCCCGCGTGCATTGGGCTGACCCCGACGGAGACTATCTTGGCGCCCCGTCAATCGTCATGGACCGTGTGCCTGGCCATTGCGACTACCTGGTGCTGAACGGCACAGCCCCCCTCGAGGCGCGACTCGCGCTTGCCCGCCAGTTTCTGGACGTACTCGCGCGGATTCACGCGTTCAACTGGCGAGCCACCGGGTTGGGCGCAAGTCTGGGCGAACCGCAGGGCAAGCCTTCGTCGGTTGAACTCGCGCACTGGTCGGACACCTATCAGCGCGTGCGGCTCGAGCCACACCCTGAGCTCGACTATATCCATGCGTGGCTGTCAGCACGCGCCCCCGAGGCCGAGGACGTAGTTCTGGTTCATGGCGATTTCAAGCCCGGTAACGCCCTGGTCGACGGAGGCCACATCACCGCGAAGCTCGACTGGGAAACCGCGCATCTGGGTGACCCGCTGGAAGATCTGGGCTGGATCACCAATCCGGTGCGACGTCGCGAGCATCAGATCGCCGGTCACTGGGAGCGCGAACAGATCGTGACTGCCTATCGAGCGATCACGGGCAGGGTGGTCAACGATGATCATCTCACTTGGTGGAATGTGTTCTCGAACTGGAAGCTTGCCGTGATTCAGCTCACCGCCATCGCTGAATTTGTCGCCGGCCGGTATGACCGCGTATTCCAGACACCCGCCTGGCTTTACCGACCCATGTTCCAGATGATGGAGCGCGCCTCATGAGGCCCGATATCGGCGAGCAGCTCCAGGGTACCTGCCGGATTCTTGAGCAGGTGGTCGCCCCCTGCGTGGGGGACCCGTTCGCGCGTACGATCCTCGATAATCTGGTGGCCAATCTGCGAATGCTCACCGGCGCGCTGCCGGCAGTGGCCAAATTTCTTCGCGCCGACAACCAGGCAAGCGCTGAACTGCTCGCGACGCTAAAGCCGGCCCTGTCGCCCGAGCTCGCGCGGCAGATCGCCGACGCGCTGGCACAACCTGAGCCCGACCCCGCCGACAGCCAAGCCCTGGATGCGCGAAACGCCGCGCTTCGCGCGCTCCTGTCGGAAGCCGTCTGTTCACCCAGTCTCGAGCCCTCTCACCACCAGGCGATTCGCCGTCACCTGAGCGAACGAGCCGCCGGGGTGCCGATGCGCTATGTCCCCACGGTGGCTGCACAGCCCGCTGCCAACCCACCCACCATCACCGCGTAGTGCCATGCTGACTCCACTTGACGATACCCTCTGGCATCAGTTGCCCACCACCTTCGACCATGTCTGGACCAGCGATCCGCGCTTCTTTGACCGCTACTGGTTTGCGATCTACTCGGGCGACGGCCGCGTCGCGCTCCAGGTCACGATGGGCGCCTATCGCAACATGAATGTGCTGGATGGCGGGGTGGTGGCCGTCGTGGGCAACAGGCAGACCAACCTGCGGGTATCACGATCGCTCAACGGCAGCGTCGAAACGGTTTGCGGCCCGCTCCGAATCCGTCCAATCGAGCCGCTCAAATCATTCGAGATCGAGATTGCACCGGGCGATCACTCGCCGCATGGCCGGATTGTCTGGGAGTGCGTGGAACCCGCCCGCGAGGAGCACCCGCACTACGAGCGTCTCCACGGGCGGACGGTGGAAGACTATCGTCGCTTTGATCAGATCGGTGTGGCGAGCGGCGAACTGGTGGTGGGCGGTGAACGTATCGGCTTTGATCGCTGGTGGTCCTGCCGCGACCATTCCTGGGGCGTGCGGCGGGGCATGGGCGTTCCCGAGCCGGTGACAGGGCCGCGAACGCCGCTGAGCGAGAAGGGCC
>JALREG010000285.1 GCA_023253905.1 Burkholderiaceae bacterium | reverse complement strand
GAGCCTTGCGACAGGACAGGCGCAGGGTGGGTCTGCAGCCTTGCTTGCCTCGCGAGGCACGATCTTTCAGTCCGATAGTGCTTCGTTCTCCGCCTCGGACGTCAATGCTGCATCGGACGTCTGGATCAGCTCGACTGGCTCGGCGGTTCTGCCCGCCTGGTCGGCTGCGTTGAACGCGTCAGGCGGCATGTCGCTGGTCGATGTGGATTCATCCGGGGATAGGCTGCTGGTCAGTGGCCGCTCGTCCACCTTCGGCTTGGGCAATCCCGCAGTTGACCAGCTTGCCCTCGTCAATCTTAGGACTTCGACGATCACGTCTTTATCGGTTTCCGCGACCGGTCAGGCCGCTGACGACGCGGTTCTGAGCGCGGTGCTCAGTCCGAACGGTGCTCGTGCGGTGTTCGCCTCTTCCGCGAGTAATCTCGTTGGGTCAGATGATGATCCCGGCATCGGATTGTTCCTGTACAACCCGAACGGCAGTGCGGTGGTGAGTGGCTCGGCGAGCCTCTGGAAGAGCGGCGCACCGATCAGTAACGTGGTCGTACGCGCGTCAGACCCTGAAGCGGAGGCCGCGCCCACGCTCGCCAATCGTTCCAACGGGCAGGGCGCTTGGCAGATCGAGGGTCTCGATTTTCAGCCTTACGAGCTCACTGCTTACCGGGCAGGTACCGCCTCCGGAGCACTGAACGCGGTGACTGCCGCCGATGTTCTTGCTTCGCTCAAGATGTCGGTGGGCCGAAATCCGAATCCTGATCCAGATGGATTCTCGGGTCAGTCTGTGGCGCAGCCTGCGTCGCCCTACCAGTTCGTGGCGGCTGATCTTGACGGGAGTGGACACCTCACGCGAGCTGACGCGTCATTGATAGCGGAGCTCGCGGCTTCGGGTCCGGCGGCAAGACAGCCCGTCTGGCAGTTCATCGCAGAAGGGGCGGACCTGGGTTCGATCAACCGGACCGCGGTGCACTGGCCCATCTCAACGCAGGTCGATCTGAACCTGTCGGACCAACTGCGCTGGGTCGGCGTCTTGTCCGGAGATGTGGACGGCAGTTGGGCAGCTACGCTGGACTCTCTGCTTGGTGAGTTGAACGCGCCGGTCAGATAAGCTTGACCTCTCAATACGTCTCCAAATGCAACCGTCCCTCCCGCTTCAACCCACCCGCCACCTCGTCCCAACTCAACCCCGCCCCCATCGCAATATCCCTGAGCGCGAGCACCACCCCTTCCTCCATCGCCTTCAGCCCGCACACATAGAAAAAGGCATTCGGATCGGCGAGCAGCTTCGCCACATCAGCGGCTCGCTCGCGCATCGCATCCTGCACATAGCGTTTGGACTGACCCACCGCGCGTGAAAATGCGAAATTGATATCGATGAAGTCTTTCGGAAGGGTTTGTAGCGGACCGAAGTAGGGTAGCTCTTCCTTGGTGCGCGCGCCAAAGAACAGCATGAGCTTTCCACCTTCGAATTTTCCGCTGGATCGAAGCCGCCGGCGCCACTCGGTCATCGCCCGCATCGGCGCGCTGCCCGTTCCGGTGCAGATCATCACGATATGACTCTTGGGGTGATTGGGCATCAGAAAGCTTGCGCCAAAGGGTCCGATCACCTGAACCGTGTCGCCAACTTTCAGGTCGCACATGTAGTTGCTCGCCACACCCCGTACCGGCTGGCCCTGGTGGTCTTCCAGTACCCGCTTGATGGTGAGCGACACGTTGTTATACCCCGGCCGCTCGCCGTTACGCGGGCTGGCAATGGAGTACTGGCGCGCGTGGTGCGCCCGGCCGTGCTCATCCACTCCAGGTGGGACGACGCCGATTGATTGTCCCTCCAAAACAGGGAACGGCATGCGACCGAAGTCGAGCACGATGTGATGCGTGTCGTAGTCCTTACCCACCTCCGTGACACGTACATTACCCACCACTGTGGCGGTAATGGACTTATCGGCGGCTTTGGGGCCGTAAAGATTGGTGAACGGGTGTGCCGCTGACCAGGGGGGTAGCGTGGCGCCAACCTGTGCACTATTGAATGCCGCAGCGTCTGAAGCCAGTGGTTCGATGCCCCCCGGCCCGGCGGCTAGTGCCGACTGCACAGGTTGACCCGAGTCAACCGGTGCGCCCGCCGCATCTGCTCCCATCTCGACAAGCTGCTCGGTGCTCAGCTCTGCCGGCAGTTCGTCCCAGTCGAATTGCTCGGTGACCGAATAAGCGCGCGCTTTCGGCACCGCGCGCCAGTTGTCAATCGATCCGGTCGGGCAGGGCGGCACGCACGCCATGCACAGGTTGCACTTCTCTGCGTCCACCACGTAGTTGCGCGAATCATGGGTGATGGCGCCCACCGGGCAGGTGGCCTCGCATGTGTTACAGCGAATGCAGATCTCGGGGTCGATCAGATGCTG
>JALREG010000283.1 GCA_023253905.1 Burkholderiaceae bacterium | reverse complement strand
CCGGGCCGGTCGCAGTGGTGAGGCCATTTTGTTTGTCACGCCGCGTGAACGAGGGCTGCTCAAGGCCATCGAACGCGCCACGCGCCAGCCGATTGCCGCTCTCGAGCTGCCCACCATTCGGGCTGTCAACGCGGTACGTATCGCCCGCTTCAAGGACCGCATTACCGAAACACTGGATGCGGGTGGCCTGGAGGTCTTTGCCGGCATCGTGAGCGAGTACGAGCAGGAGCATGGTGTTGCTGCCATCGAAATTGCAGCCGCCCTGGCGCGCATGTCGCGCGGCGGGCTGCCGCTGTTGCTTGCCAAGGGTCAGGACGCTGCAGAGGCTTCCGCGGCCTTCTCGGAGCGCCCCGCGATTCGCTCGGGTGATCGATCCAGTGATGATGGGACGAACCGGTCTGCTGATCGCACGGCTCGCCGCGCCTTTGCGGCAAACGCCCCAAACCCGGCAATTCCGGGGGATGCTGAGACCGGGGGCGATACTCGCGCCAGATCCAGGGCGTCGCGCGTACCTCGCGAAGCCGAGTCAGCACGACCCTGGGAGGGCCCTGCCAAGCCTGTCCGATTCAGTCCCGGCTCAACCGGCTTTCAGACCTTCCGGGTGGAAGTGGGTGAAGCCCATGGCGCCAAGCCGGGCAACCTGATGGGGGCGATTGCCAATGAGGCGGGCCTCGAGGCCCGTCAGATTGGTCGTATCCGGGTGCTCGAGCAGCATAGTCTGGTGGAGCTCCCCGAGGCCCTGCCCGCTCGCATCATCAAGCACCTGAGCAAGGTGCGGGTGGCGGGACAGATGCTTCGCATTCACCTCACCGAGGCGATGCCCCCGCGCGGTCCGCGGACTTCAGCCAGCGAGCCCGCTGCACGGGCAGAGCGCCCCGCCAGGCCAGGAACATCGCGATCACCGAAATTCCCAGCATCAGGGCAGCCAGAACAAAAAACGGTTCGGTCTCGCGAGTCTCGAGGGCCGGGTGGCCCTGCAGGGACTGATACACCGCGTTCAGGTCCGTCGCCGTGGCCGCGTAAAAATTCTCGCTCCAGGTAAAGCTCATAGCCAGCGATGAGGTTTTTTGCGTATTTCGGGGAATACGACCTTACGATTTAATGGATGCAACAACGAGGACTGATCCGTCATGAAAGTCGCTGCACCACGCAATAATCGCTGGTTACTTGATCGTCGGCTTATTCTGCTTGGGTTGGCAGGCGTTCTCACAGGAGGTTCTGGCTGGGCACATGGGCGTAGCAAATTGTCTGTTCAGGTCTGGAAAGACCCGAACTGCGGATGCTGCCAGGACTGGGTCGAACATCTGCAAAAAAATGGCTTTGAACCAATCGTATTCGATGAAGGAAACGTCTCGGCTCGTGCGCGTCTCGGGATGCCCCGGCAGTTCGGGTCTTGTCACACAGCGCTGGTACAAGGCTATGTCATCGAAGGTCATGTACCAGCCGCTGATGTGAAGCGATTGTTGGATGAAAGGCCCTCTGCTCTGGGTCTCGCCGTCCCAGGAATGCCGGTCGGATCACCGGGGATGGACGGCGCGGTCTACGGCGGCCGCAGGGACCCTTACGATGTGTTGCTGATTCAGCGCAATGGCGCGCAGTCGGTCTTCAGCACCTATCGCTAAGGTTTACGCCCGGATGCCGCGAGTCTGGTGAAACAAGCAGCACCGTTACGCGACGGAGAACGCCCCCGGGGAGCAATCACCCGTTGCTCACTGCATGCGATCCATCATCATGCGCATCATCGATTCCATCATCTCCATGCGTTTCTCCATCATTTGGTGTCGATGGTGCATGGCCTCCATCATGGGCATCATGCCCCCCGGGGCTGCGGGCATTCCCTGATTCATCGCCTGAGCCGGGGACGATGCACCAGGAGGTGCTGAAGCGGCACTCATCATTCCCATGCCGCCCAATCCGGTTGGAGATCTCATCATATCCACCATGGCCATGCTGTCGTGCATGGTTTTCATGTGTTCAGCCATGACAGCACGGCGTTCCTCGGGCGTTTTGGCAGCCGCGAGCTTTTCACGCATTGCCTTCATGGCTTGTAGTTGCTTTTCCATCGCCGCCATGTGGCCGGTTCCTGCCGGAGTCGTTGTGGTTGGCGATGTGTCCGGTGTCGTCTGTGTCGGCATAGTCGCCGTTGGGGAGGCGCCTGTCGGATGATGTTGCGTGTGGTCAACTGGGGCGGGTTGTGCAATCGCGCCCAAGCAACCGATGGACAGTAAAGCAGTTACAGCGACATTGGATACGTTGACCATGACATCCTCTTGGTGAGAGTGAGCACTGCACTAGCAGCGAGTCCAACGCTGCGACACCGGTGTCCATTTCGCAAGCTGTGCAGAAGAGATCTTCGAGAATCACTATACGGCTGCGGTCTGCCGCTCTTCATGACGAAAGGCAACCGCAACACAATCTTTATGGCGGGTAGTCTTTCTCGAGATAGGTGAAACCTGTGTGACCAGTATCCGCGAGGGGCGTAAGCGTCTCTTGTCGGGGTCTGCAGACCTATGTCGCGAGACGATATTTCTGACCGTCATACCTGCTGATCCAAATCAATTCCACCCCCAGTTCAGGCGCTACGCTGGTTGTAGCGGCCGGATCAGACTCAACTTGTGTCGCTCTATTGAGTTTTCCAGTTTCAACTCGGGACACCGTCGTTGCCTTCGAGGTTTTGGGAGATGCCCGCGATGCGCGACACGCCCATCAAAGCGTGTGGCGCCGCTTCGGGGGCCAACCTGAGGAGTCTGGATGTTGCGTACTGTCACGTCCCGGTTCATCGGGCTGTGCTTGGTGGGGCTGGCGCTGTTGGCACCCTTCGTTACAGCACAACCCCAAACACCGCGACCGGTCGTCTACGTCATACCCATCGAGGGCGTGATCGACCTTGGGCTGGCGCCCTTTGTGGTGCGGGTGCTCGAAGACGCTACGCAAGCGGGCGCTGCGGTGGTGATACTCGACATCGACACGTTCGAAGGGAGGTTGGATGCTGCCGTCCAGATCCGCGACGCGCTGTTGAACGCCAAGGTGCCCACGGTCGCGTTCGTGAACAAGCGCGCCATCTCGGCGGGCGCGCTGATCGGGCGGTCCGCGCAGACTCTGGTGATGTCCACTGGCAGCACCATCGGGGCGGAGGCGCCGGTGCAGGCAGGTTTGCCCGGCTCCGCCACCGCACCGACGCAAGAGAAGACTGTGTCCTACGTGCGCAAGGAGTTTCGCGCCACCGCCGAGGCCCGGAAGCGGCCGCCGCTGTTGGCCGAGGCAACGGTCGATGCCGATGTGGAAGTGCCTGGTATCAACCTGAAGGGCAAGCTGCTGACTTTGACCACTGACGAGGCCCTGCAGCATAAGGTGGGCCCGCACATGGGTCTGCGCCGGAAGCTGATCGGCGCTGGCTGAACAAGCATGGGTAGGTCATGTCGGTTCTTCGACCGGCAGGGATCGCCATGATCGAAGGCGAGCGCGTGGACGTCGTCTCCGACGGCGAAATGATCGAGGCCGGAGCCCGTATCCAAGTGATGCGTGTGGACGGCAACCGAATCGTGGTGCGGCGAGTTCCCACCGTTGACTGAGAGAAACGAGCTATGGACACACTGGTGACCGGATTGGTTGGAAGCATTAGCCTGCTCGTGGGGGTACTGGGGGTTCTGGCACTGGCCCTGTACCTGGTGCCCCTCCCCCTATGGATCGCGGCGGTGGCCAAGGACGGTATTCAGCTCATCGCGGTTTCGCGGGTGACGGTGCGTACCAACATTGATAGGCTCGTCGGCGGCGCCGGCGAGGAGACGATCATCGCGCGCGTAGGCGAAGGCATGGTCAGCACCATCGGTTCGGCGGTCAGCCATAAAAACGTGCTCGAGAACCCCGACCACATCTCCAAGCACATCCTCAGTAAGGGGCTGGATGCCGGCACCGCCTACGAGATCCTGTCGATCGATATTGCCGATGTGGACGTGGGCGAAAACATCGGCGCCAAGCTGCAGATCGACCAAGCCAACGCCGACAAGCAGATCGCCCAGGCCAAGGCCGAGGAGCGGCGCGCGATGGCTGTGGCGCTGGAGCAGGAGATGCGAGCGCGCGTCGTCGAGGCAGAAGCTGAAGTGCCACGCGCGATGGCCGAAGCCTTCCGCCAGGGTAACCTGGGCATCATGGACTACGACCGGATGAAGAATCTGCAGGCCGATACGAATATGCGCGAGGAGATCGCGAACACTGCTGATGACCCGGTCGATAGCCGGAAAAAATAGCGGGGCGACGCATGAACAAAGTCCCCTACGAATTGCTCTTCGCTCTCATCTTCGGCGCGGTCTTGCTGGTTCAGTTTCTGTTCAAGCGCCTGCGTAAGCGGGCGCCGCAGACCGACACCGAGATCGGGTTTGAGCCCGACGGCCTGACCTGGGGGCCGACCGCTCCAGAAGCCCCGAAGCTGGCCCGTCCCGTACCTGCATCGCCACGCGCGGCTACGGCACCCTTGCGCCACGACGTGCGCCGCTTTTCGCGCCGCTCGTTGCTGGGAAGCCGGCGTGCCGTGCAGGACGCCATTGTCGTTGCCGCAATCCTGGGCCCATGCCGGGCGTACCAGTCCCATGAGACCGACTCCGCGACTTGAACCGTTACATCAGGCTGTCCCGTGCATCGCTGCAACGTCGATCCAGCGATCGAAGTCGGCCGCGCTCAGGAGTCCAGAGGCCAGCGCCGCCTCGCGTAGCGTTAAGCCCTTCGCATGCGCGGTCTTGGCGATCACTGCAGCCTCGTCGTAGCCGATGTGGGGTGCTAATGCTGCCACCAGCATCAGTGAGCGAGACACCAGCTCGGCGATACGGGCTCGATGCGGCTCGATGCCGCGGGCGCAATGGGTGTCGAAGCTAATCACGGCGTCACGCAGCAGCCCGATGCTGTTGAGCATGTCGAACGCCAGCAGCGGCTTGCAAACGTTGAGCTCGAAGTTACCCGAGGCGCCGGCGAATGCGATGGATGCGTCATGACCGAAAACCTGAATACAGACCATCGCCAGCGCTTCGCACTGCGTGGGGTTGACCTTGCCCGGCATCATGGAGCTGCCGGGCTCGTTCTCCGGGATGCTGATCTCGCCCAGGCCGCAGCGCGGTCCCGAGGCAAGCCAGCGCACATCGTTGGCGATCTTGAACAGGCTGGCGGCCAGGCCCTTGAGGGCACCGTGTGCGTGGACGATCCCATCGTGTGCCGCCAGCGCCTCGAAGCGGTTCGGCGCTGCGATGAAGCTCAGGCCGGTGGCACGCCGCAGCCCCTCAGCCACCCTTTCGCCGAAGCCCGCCGGAGCATTGAGTCCGGTGCCGACCGCCGTGCCGCCAACAGCCAGCTCCCGCAAATGCGGTAGCGCGGCTTCGATGTGTCGGTCGGCATGCTCCAGCTGGGCTGCCCAGCCCGAGATCTCCTGGCCCAGCGTCAGCGGCGTTGCGTCCTGCAGGTGCGTACGGCCGATCTTGATGATGTCGGCGAAGCCGCGCGCCTTGGCGTCCAGGGTCTCTCGCAGGGTGCGCAGGGCGGGTAGCAGACTCTCCTGAAGACCGCGCACGCAGGCCACGCAGACTGCGGTCGGAAAGATGTCGTTGGTCGACTGGCTGCAGTTGACGTGATCGTTAGGGTGCACCAGGCGTAGCTCGCCGATGGATCCGCCCAGCAGCTGCGAGGCTCGGTTGGCCAGCACCTCGTTCATGTTCATGTGGGTCTGCGTGCCGGAGCCAGTCTGCCAGACCACCAGCGGAAACTCTCCATCATGGCGACCGCACATTACCTCGTTGGCCGCGCGCATGATGGCCTCGGCCATGTCGGCATCGAGCCGTCCCATCTCGGCGTTGACGCGCGCGGCCTCGCGCTTGACCAGCGCGAGCGCGGCGAGCAGCGCTCGCGGCATGCGCTCGTCGCCGATGGCGAAGTACTGTAGCGAACGCTGCGTCTGGGCGCCCCACAGCCGGCCAGCAGGCACCTCGATTTCGCCAAAGCTGTCGCGCTCGATCCGCACCGCGTCCATCCGATTCGCTCCTCAGGTATCCAGCCAGCGCAGCACGAAGCGCAAGGCTCCCCCCGGCGCCAACAGACCAGTTCCGTAGCGGTGTCGATCCGAACCCACACCGGTACCCGCGCATCATCTGCTCCTTGGGGGGGCTACGCTGGCTGGTAAAACTTTTTGTCCAGTTGCAGTTTGACGATGTTTTACCGCTTGCATGTTGGTGTGGATCAGTTGTTTGGCCTTGGCTGGCGGTACAACAGCCACCACTGAGCTCTCAACGCTTAGCGTGAGATTTGCGTAATGGATGGCCGCGCGATCCCGCTTCGCAGCGGAAGAGGGTAGCGCTGCGTACGGTGGTGGTCGCATTTGCTCTTGGGCAGTAAACCTTTCAGCAAAAAGACGATCTTCAGCTTCTGTCGTTTTATGCTGAGTGGTGACCGGCAGCGGATATTTCAGGAGGCTCTAATGATCCAGATAAGATCTTTGATCCAGGCGTCCGGACGGGGTGTTTTTTCTGTTGCCCCGTCGGATAATGTGTTCGACGCTTTGAAATACATGGCCGAGAAAAATATTGGAGCCGTGCTGGTCATGGATGGCTCGAGCCTCGTCGGCATTTTTTCAGAACGGGACTATGCAAGGAAGGTGATCTTGCAGGGAAAATCAAGCCAGACCACCCTCATTGGGGAGGTCATGGTCTCCAAGCTGATCACGGTCGAAGCTGCGCAACCCCTCGATGTGTGCATGCAACTCATGACGGATCACCGCATCCGACATCTACCGGTTCTCGAACAAGGTAAGCTGATTGGTGTGATCTCGATTGGCGATGTGGTCCGACAGATGATCGAGGAACAGAAACTTCTGATCGAGCAGTTGGAGGCTTACATTCGGGGGTGACCCGTGAGGGAAATATCAGCCGAATTCAAGGCGCCGGCGCAATTTTGAATATCAGCACTGCTTGGGTCTGAACCGCCACGGGTTCCGGAATCCACTCCATCTGAATATCGAGAGCGCCCGGATCTGAGAGGCAACATACCCGATCCTCGTTAAATGCCAGTCCGAGCAGGGACATCACCACCGACAGGTTTTTCAGAAACTGCTCTGAGGCTTTGCTCATGGGTCGATGATCTCCGGAGAGCGGACTTGGCGGACGCGAACCCACACCGCTAGTGGTCTCAGCCTCGGTCGGCCTTGGCAATCGGGCAAGCTGTCGCGCGAGCGGAGAGACGGTCCGCTAGAAAAATGTGATCACCGTGCGGTGTAGCCGCCGTCGATAACAATTTCGCTGCCGGTAACGAACTTCGCTTCATCCGAGGCGAGCCAGACCACGGCCCACGCAACGTCGTCGGGCTCGCCCATGTGACCGATCGGGTGGGCAGCCCCGGCTACGGCGATTGCCGCATCTAGATCGGGCGAACTCGCGCGCAGGTGGCTTTCCACCATGGGCGTCCAGATATAGCCTGGGTGGATTGAGTTCACTCGGATGTTTTCGCGAGCGTAGGTGATCGCGTCGTTCTTCGACATCAGACGTACTGCGCCCTTGGAGGCGTGATAAGGCGCGATACCACCCACACCAATCAGACCGGCAATCGACGAAAGATTAATGATCGACCCGACTCCTGCCTTTCGCAGATGCGGAATAGCGTGCTTGGTTCCAAACAACACGCCCTTTACATTGACGGCCTGCACCTGATCCCATTCGGGTTCGGTGACTTGATCGGTCGGCTTGGGGGTGCCCGAGATGCCGGCGTTGTTCACGAGCACATGCAGCGCGCCGAACCGATCGACTACCGCATCAATTGAAGCTTTGACCGCGCGCTCTTCGGCCACGTTTACGCGCCAGAAGGCGACGGTGTAACCTGAGGCGGCCAATTCAGTGACCAGCGCGTTGCCTTCGGTCTCAAGGAGGTCGAAGATCGCAACTTTCGCACCCTCCGAGACCATACGATGGACGCACGCGCGGCCGATGCCGATGGCCCCGCCAGTAACAATGGCGACCTTGTTCGTCAGGCGATTCATCCTGGCCTCCGTACTGATGATGTGCGGGTTGCCGATGGCAATGCGATGAGCGACTTATCGCTGAGTCTGTGGGGTATCGTTTTGACTGATGTCAATCGTTCGGGCTGTGGCTGAGATCGAGCCCGTCGTTTTCTCACGCACAAGCGTTTAAAGCTGAGAAATGGAGAAACAGTGAAGACAAAAGCTCTGGTGTCAGCGCTTGCGCTATCCCTACCTTTGTTGGCTTTAGCCCAGCATAACCACGGGTCGCAGGTACCCTATGCCGGGATGCAAAATCGGGTAATCAAATCACTGTCAGATAGCGATGTGAAGGAACTTCGGCGGGGGTGGCGGCTGGGGGCTGGCTCTGGCTGCCGAACTGAACGGTATGCCAGGACCCGCGCACCTGCTTGAGCTTCACCGCGACAGGTCAAACGATCACGCTGGATAGCGCAAACGAATTTGTCGGTGGGGTGAACGCGAGCGGGTCACAGATCACGCTGCGTGATGCGACCGCGCTGGATCTCGGCACTGTCAGCGTCACGGGCGACCTGTCGGTGACCGCAGGCGGAGCGATCAGCGATAGTGGTGTAATGACGGTGGGTGGAGCATCCAGCTTCACCGCGACGGGTCAAACGGTCACGCTGGATAGTGCGAACGACTTTGTCGGTGGGGTGAACGCGAGCGGCGCACAGATCACGCTGCGTGATACGACCGCGCTGGATCTCGGCACGGTAAGCGCCACCGGCAACCTCTCGGTGACCGCGGGCGGAGCGATCAGCGATAGCGGTGTACTGACGGTCGGTGGGGCGTCGAACTTGTCTGCGACCGGTCAA
>JALREG010000190.1 GCA_023253905.1 Burkholderiaceae bacterium | reverse complement strand
TATTTCTCGGTTTACATCGGACTGATGGGCGTGCAACTCGCGCTCGTGCCCATCTGCGCGCGGCATCACGGCGCCGATGACCCCAATGCCATCGGAGCAGAGATTCGCCAGGGATACTGGCTCGCCCTGCTGCTGTCAGTCCCCGGCTGTGTGCTGCTCGGCTTCACAGACGGTTGGCTGGCGATTGCCAGCCCGCCAGACGAAGTCGCTCAGGTCACGCGCCCTTACCTGGCCGCCGCGGCGGTTGGGCTGCCGGCTGCGCTCCTCTTTCGCAATTTTCATGCGTTGGCGGTGGCCACCTCACGGCCCGGCCTGGTGATGGGGCTCAATCTCGCGATGCTGGTTCTCAAGATCCCGGCCAATCTGCTTTTCATGCACGGGTTCTCGCTGGGCGGCCTCCTGACGGTGCCCGCGATGGGTGGAGCAGGCTGCGGCGTGGCCTCTGCGCTGCTCGCCTGGATCACGGCGGGCGCCGCCGCGCTTCTGCTCGCCTACGAACCGGGTCTTCAACGCTATCGCGCGCTGGTTCCGGCTGCGCCATCGCTCGCCTGGATGAAGCGGGTGCTGAAACTCGGGCTGCCGATCGGGGCTACGCAGCTGGTCGAGGTCACCTCGTTCACCTTCATGGCGATCTTTCTGGCGCGTCAGGACGCGGTGGTGGGCGCAAGCCACCAGATCGCTGCGCGACTCGCGGGTCTCACCTACATGATCGGGCTGGCGTTGGGCACAGCCACCAGCACGCTCGCCGCCCAGGCGATCGGCGCCGGTCATCCGCAACGCGCCCGCGAGGTGGCGCTCACAGGACTGCGGCTTGGGGGGTGGGCGGGTCTGGCCGCGATGACAGTGCTCTACGGGCTGCGCGAACCGCTCTCGGCGCTCTTTAGCACCGATCAGGCGGTGGTGGCCATGGCCGTACCGCTGGTAGCCGTCGTCTGCTTCTTTCACTTCTTCGACAGCGCACAGACACAGATCACGCTGGTGCTGCGCGCCTGGCATGTGACCGCCTCGCCGATGTTCGTGCATCTTGCGGCACTCTGGGGCATAGGTCTGGGCGGCGGCTGGTGGCTCACCTATGTGTATCCCGAACGCGGGGGGCCATGGGCGGAGTGGCTATCGGGCGCAGCCGGATTCTGGGTGGCCGGGGCAGTGGCGCTTGCCATCGCTACGGTTGGCGTGGCGGCCATCCTGTGGCAGGCCTGGCGATCGGACGACCGGCAGAGCGCTTCCTGGCGCTGACGCTCAACCGCTTTGGCCTCGACCGCTGCGGCGCATTCCCAGGGAGTCCCCGCCTCCGAGACACCCACCGCCCGCATCGCCGCGTCAGGAACTGGCGGGCGCGCTTGCCGGCGCGGCGGCCAGCCCGATGAAGTGCTCGCGATAAAACCGCAGTTCATCGATGGACTCGAAGATGTCGGCGAGCGCCGTGTGCGCACCGCGCTTGCCGAACTTGCGCGCGACCTCGGGGCGCCAGCGCCGGCAAAGCTCTTTGAGCGTACTCACATCGAGATTGCGATAGTGAAAAAAAGACTCGAGCCTGGGCATGTAACGGGCCATGAAACGCCGGTCCTGGCAGATGGAATTGCCGCACATCGGCGACTTTCCCGCCGGGACCCAGGGCGCCAGGAAATCAAGCAGCGCCTGCTCGGCGCTCGCCTCCGACCAGGGTGAGACCCGCACGCGATCGATCAGCCCGGAGCGTTTGTGAGTGCTCTGGTTCCATTGGTCCATGCCACCCAGCACCTCATCGGTCTGCCGGATCGCAAACGATTCGCTCTGCGCACGCACGGTGAGCGACTCATCGGTGATCACCAGCGCGACCTCGATGATGCGATCATGATCGGGCCGCAGGCCGGTCATCTCCATATCGATCCATACCAGCAGTGATTCATCAGGTGCCTGTGACATAATCAGTGATCCTCCGGGCGTCATTCTCACACATGCCAGACGCGCACTCCCCCGGCTCTGCCTCCGTTACCTTCACGCTGCTCTTCCTGTCCGCGCTCATTGTGTCCACCTTGCTGCGGCTGTGGCTTGCAGCGCGGCAGGTACGGCATGTGGGTCGGCATCGTTCCTCGGTGCCTGCCGCCTTTGCAGAGCGCATCACACTTGCCCAGCACCAGCGCGCGGCCGACTACACCGCAGCGCGCGTGCATCTGGGTATTCTCGAGATGCTCGCGCAGGCCGCGCGGCTGATCGTGCTCACCGTGTTGGGGGGGCTCCAATTTTTCATCATGGCAAGCGGGCTCCTGCCCGAGGGCCTTGGCTGGTTGCGTCCGCTTCTGCTGCTTGTCCTGGTAAGCGCCACCAGCGCACTGATCGATATGCCCTTTGCCTGGTGGCGCCAGTTCAGGCTAGAGCAACGCTTTGGCTTTAATCGGATGACGCCGGCGCTATTCATTGCTGACGCGCTGAAAGGGGCCCTCGTCATGACCGTGCTGGGGCTGCCGCTGGCCGCAGCGGTGCTCGCCCTGATGAACGCTGCAGGCCCGTTATGGTGGCTCTGGGCATGGTGTGTCTGGATGGGCTTCAATGTTGTGGTGCTGCTGGTGTATCCCACGCTGATCGCGCCGCTCTTTAACCGCTTCGAGCCCTTGCCCCAGGGCGAGATCCGTGAACGGGTGGAGCAACTCCTCGCCCGCACCGGGTTCGCAGCAGGCGGCCTGTTCGTCATGGATGGCAGCCGACGCTCGGCGCATGGCAATGCCTACTTCACCGGCTTTGGCCGCTCGCGACGCATTGTGTTCTTCGACACGCTGCTCAATCAGCTGAACGCTGACGAAATCGAGGCGGTCCTCGCACACGAGCTCGGCCACTTCCGGCTGAAGCATCTGGTGAAACGGCTGGTGATGATGTCGGTCGCGAGCCTGGCTGCGCTCGCGCTTCTGGGCTGGTTGAGCGAACAGACCTGGTTTTACGAAGGACTGGGCACCTCGCCCGACGGGGTCACCCGCAACGCGGCTGCGCTGCTGCTGTTCATGCTGGTGGTACCAGTGTTCGGTTTTCTGCTGGCCCCCCTGGGCAGCTGGCTGTCACGACGCGATGAGTTCGCTGCCGACGCGTGGGCCGCATCACTCACCGGACCCCAGCCGCTCGCCAACGCGCTGCTCAAGCTCTACCAGGACAATGCGGCCACGCTTACCCCTGATTCGCTCTACTCGGCGGTTTACGACTCCCATCCGCCTGCCCCGCAGCGAATTGGCCGACTGCTTGCTGCCGGCCCTGCACAGCCGGGCCCAGTCACCGCCTCGGCGCCTGCTTGAACCAGACCGCCGGTACCATCATCGCCTCGCACGGCCGCCAGCTGCTGGTGGCTGTCGACGGTGAGGCCGCCCCCCCCAGAGAGGCTGTCACCCGCGGGCGCCGCACCGACTGCTGTGTTGGCGATCGCGTCGCCCTCACGCTTAGCGGAGACCGCCAGGCGGCGATCGAGCAGATCCTGCCGCGCACCAACCTCATGATGCGAAGCGACGCCGGTCGCAGCAAAGCCCTGGCAGCCAATGTGGATCGGGTCGCGGTGGTGGTGAGCGCCGAGCCCCCGTTTTCCGAGGAACTCCTGATGCGTGTACTGGCCGTGGCGGCCAACGAGGAGATCCCAGCCATGATCGTGGCCGGCAAGTGCGATCTGCGCGATGCGCATGCGCAGATCGAGCCCCGGCTCACGCTCTATGAATCGTTGGGCTGGCCCGTGGTGCGAATCAGCGCGCGTGCCGAGCCCGAGGCCAGCCTCCGGGCGCTCGTGCCGCTATTGGGCGGTCAACGCACCCTGCTGCTGGGCCAGAGCGGCATGGGCAAGTCCACGCTGGTGAATTTGCTGGTGCCGCACGCCGATCAGGCCACCCGCGAAATTTCGGTGGCCCTCTCGAGCGGTCGCCACACCACCAGTTTCTGTCGAATGTTCGGCCACAGCGAACGCCTGCCCGAGGGCTCTACGGTGATCGACTCGCCGGGGTTCCAGCTGTTTGGCATTGCCCACCTGTCGCGCTCGCAGCTGATGCACGCGCTGCCGGATTTTCGGCCGCTGCTAGGCCAGTGCCGGTTCAGTAACTGCCTGCATCGGGACGAGCCAGGCTGTGCCGTGCACGCAGGCATCCGGTCAGGTCAGGTGGATGAACGAAGGCATCAGATTTACCTGTCGATGCTGCACGACTCGCTCAGCTAAAGCGCAGCTACTGTCCCAGCCAGGCCGCAACGCTCACCATGGCAAACAGGCCGGCCCAGAGAATGACGGATCGCCAGACCAGTCCGACAGCGCTTCGCAGCCCGCCCGCATCGGGCGCCACGCCCTGCCACTCGAACCCCTGATCGCCCGAGGCCCAGCGCGCCTCGAGCGCAGGCTCGGCGATGCGCATACCGAGCGCCCCCCCACCCGCGGCGAGGAGCAGCGCACGCTGTTCGCTGCCTGTGCCCGCAGCCACTGCGCCCCGCCAGCAGAACACCGCATCTTCGAAGTTACCGACGATCGCAAAGCCCGCCGCCGAGAGCCGGACCGGTAGCCAGTCGATCAATTTGTAGAGCAAACCCGCCGCAGCGCCATAGGGTTCATTGACCTTGGACTCGCCGTGCGCAGCCGTCCCGGGAGCGCGGGCTTGAGCGCGCCGAGGTCCACGCCGGACGGCGACGCCTTCACCTTCGCGAGCGTGAGCCCCGGCGCGAACGGCCTCCATCCCGCGCCGTACGGTC
>JALREG010000171.1 GCA_023253905.1 Burkholderiaceae bacterium | reverse complement strand
GGGGTATCAGGCAATGCCGTGTGGGGTTACCTGTCAGGTAACGGGTTGCTGAGCGCCATCGCAGGCGGACATATTGCTGCGGCGAGCGGAGCCCGGATCGCTTGAGCCGGGGCGCAGATGCCGCTCAGCTGAGCGGCAGCGCCACATGCTGCCGGAAGGCGGGCCGCATCATCATTTGGCGGTAGTACGCATCAAGCGCAGGCAGCGTCGGGTGCTCGATCGGGAGCGCAAGCCACCGATGCACGAAAGGTGCGACCGCCATATCCGCCACCGTGAGCGCATCGCCCGACAGATGACTGCGGCGCGACAGCTCGCGATCGAGCAGCCCGAAACAGCGGGCGGTCTCGGCCTGCGAGCGCTCAATAGCCACCGCGTCGCGCCGGTCGGCAGGGGTTCGAATCAGCTGCCAGAAGATCGTGGTCATGGGCGCGGCCAGCGTGCTGGTCGCCCAGTCCATCCAGCGCTCGGCGTCGGCGCGACGTCGAGGGTCATCCGGCAGCAGGTCATGGCGACGTTCACGCGCGGCCAGATAGCGGACGATGGTGTTCGACTCCCACAAAACAAAGTCGCCGTCACGCAGGGTGGGCACGCGCCGGTTCGGATTCATTTCGCCGTAGGCGTCGGTATCGACGACACCGTGATGCATACCGGCATCAATGCGCTGATAGGCGAGATTGAGCTCGGCACAGGCCCAGAGCACTTTCATCACATTGATGGAATTGGTGCGTCCCCAAAGGGTGAGCATCAGCGCGCTCCTTCGCTTAACCGGCGAATGGCATCGGTACGCATCTCGAGCCCCGGAAGCAGCTCAAGCCCGTGACCGGGTTTTGAAAAATCAACCGTGACCTCACCGCGACTCACCGTGGGGAGCGCGGTGACCAGTTCGGTGTACCAACCGGTGTAGAAGGCACGCACGCACTCCTGAATGAGCGTGTTTCTCGCATGGAGCGAGAAATGACACGAGGCCGCCCAGACCACCGGGCCCGTGCAGTCGTGCGGCGCCACCGGCACGTGATGCGATTCAGCCAGCGCCGCAATCTTCCGGGCCTCGGTAACGCCCCCGCACCAGGAGAGATCGAGCATGGCAACACCCGCCACGCCGGTTTCAAGGTATTCCCTGAAGGCATGCGTATACGAGAGCGTTTCACTGGCGCAGACCCAGGCCTTCGAATGGCGGCGGTATTCGCGCAGGTCGGCAAGGTTATCGAGCCGAAACGGGTCTTCGTGCCAATAGGTGTTGAAGGGCTCGAGCTCGCGCGCAAGCCGACAGGCCATGGGCAGGCTCCAGAGCGAATGGAACTCGACCATGATGTCCATGCGATCGCCAACCGCTGCGCGGATCTTCCGGAAGGGCTCGAGTGCCGTGTCGAGTTCGCGGGGCGAGATATCCCAGCCCCGGGTGCGTTCGGCGGCGATATCGAACGGCCAGATCTTCATGCCCGTAATGCCGTCTTCGAGCAGCGACAGCGCGAGCTCGTCCGCGCGATGCAGAAAAGCCTCCAGGTCTTCGTAAGGCCCCGAGGTTTCACCCACATGCCAGTTGGCCACCGCCTGGGCCCGCGCATCACGAATGTATTTGTAGCCTGCGCAGGTGTTGTACACCCGGACCGACTCGCGCGAGCGTCCGCCCAGCGCATCGGCGAGCGGCATGCCGACCGCTTTGCCGAACAGATCCCAGAGCGCGATATCGACCGCCGAGTTCCCGCGGGTTTCAACCCCGGCGGAGCGCCAGCCAAGATAGTTGGCCAGATCACGGCCGATCGCCTCGATGTGGAGCGGATTGCGCCCGACCAGCTTGGGCGCAACCGTTTCATGCAGATAGGCTTCGACTGCCGCGGCGCCCATGAAGGTTTCGCCCAGACCGACCAGGCCTTCGTCGGTGTGCAGGCGCACCCAGATCAGGTTGGGGAACTCCCCCAGCCTGACTGTTTCGAGACCGGTGATCTTCATGCGAACCGCCTCCCCTTGGCAGCCCCGGGCCCGCTCACGCGGGCCCGACATGCGGGCTTACTTGCGGATCTGCGCAAGCGTAGCTTTCAGCTGGGTGATGGTTTCCTGGCCGATCGAGCCCTGATGCTTGTCGTACACGGCCTGGACTTTCTCGAACATGCGCCGGTACTCAGCCTGCGAGACTTCATTGATCTGCATGCCGCGCGACTTGAGCGCCGCAAGCGACTTCTCGGAGAGCGCACGCGAGACCTTCCTCTGCTCATCGCGCCCCTCGATCGCGCAAGCCGAGAGCGCACCGCGCTCATCGTTCGAGAGCTTGTCCCAGAGCGGCTTGGAATACAGCACCATGAACGGCGTGTAGGCGTGGCGGGTCACCGACAGGAACTTCTGCACCTCATAGAACTTGGAGGTGTCGATGGTAACGAACGGGTTCTCCTGGCCATCAATCGCACGGGTTTCCAGCGCGGTAAACACTTCGCCAAAGGCCATGGGCACGGCATTGGCACCCAGTGTTCTGAAGGTGTCGAGGAAGATGTTGTTCTGCATGACGCGAACCTTCACGCCCTGCAGGTCTTCCCACTTGCCCACCGGCCGGCGCGAGTTGGTGAGATTACGAAAGCCGTTTTCCCACCAGGCGAGGTTCACCAGATTGGCCGCCGGCATTTTGTCGGAGATGAATTTACCGAAGTTGCCATCCAGCACCTTGTCGGCTTCGGCCTCGTTCTGGAACAGGAAAGGCAGATCGAAGACGCCCAGCTCGGGCACGATGCCGACGAGCGGCGACGAAGATGTGATCACCATTTCCTGAGTGCCCGAGCGCAGGGCCTGGGTCGCCTGCAGGTCACCTCCCAGGGCGCCACCCCAGAATGCCTGCAGTTTCATCTTGCCAGCTGATTTCTGCGTCACGCAGGCGGTCATCTTGGCCACGCCGTTGCCCACCGGGTGATCCTGGTTGACACCGTTTGA
>JALREG010000186.1 GCA_023253905.1 Burkholderiaceae bacterium | reverse complement strand
TGCCAAGCGGCCCCATGGAAAACGGCACCACGTACAGCGTGCGACCGCGCATGGCACCCTGGAAAAGCCCGCGCATGGTGGCGCGCATTTCCGTCGGATCGACCCAGTTGTTGGTGGGGCCTGCGTCTTCGCGCCTCGCCGGGCAGACGAACGTGCGGTCTTCGACCCGGGCAACGTCTGACGGGTCCGACCAGGCAAGGTAGGAGCCAGGCCGCTTCTCGGGGTTGAGCGGACGCAGCGTGCCCGCAGCGACCATCTGGTCGCACAGCCGCCGGTATTCCTCATCCGACCCATCACACCAGACGATCCGCTCAGGCTGGGCGAGCGCGGCAATGGAAGCGACCCATTCGATCACGCCACGATGACGAACATGGGCGGGGGCGCCCACGTTGGCGGCATTCCAGACCGGCGCAGGGCTGACAGCAGAAGCGGCGCTTGGCGCATTCATCAGACAACTCTCCTCACGACCCGTGCGAACCGCCGGACTTCCCGGCAGAATTCGACTCGGAAAACTTTCGATCTTACACTCGGGCTCATCTCCGAGCCGCCAATCCCGGACTCCGCCATGAAACCTCTCACTCCCGAGCTGCTGCTCGCCGCGATGGATGCGGGCCACACCGTGCAGCGTGACCAGACCCTGCCGATCACCGACTGGGCCGAAGGCGAGCGGGTCGCGCAGGCGATCGTCGCGCTCCGGCGGGCGCGCGGCGACCGGCCCATCGGCTGGAAAGTGGGCCTCACCAATGTATCGGCCTGGCCACGACTCGGCATCGACCGACCGATCTGGGGCCGGATCTACGACCGCACCGTCACGCTACTGGACGGCACCCGCGCCGAGCTGTTTCTCGATGGCCTCTCCACGCCGCGGATCGAACCCGAGATCGTGGTGGGGCTTGCCCGCACCCCGGCCGCCGACACGCCGCTTGCGCTCCTTGAGGCCTGTGCCTGGATCGCCCATGGCTTTGAAATCGTCCACACGCCCTACCCAGACTGGCGATCGGCCCCCATGGAAAGCCACGCCGCTCAAGGCATGCACGCTGCGCTGATCGTAGGCCCCCGTCTGCGTCCCGATCAACTGGCGGACAGCCCCGCGGCGCTCGCCCGTGCCCTCGAGACCTTCACGCTCACCATGACCCGCGAGGGCGGTGAGCGCTGGTCGGGTCACGGTGCCGTGGTGATGGGCAGCCCGCTCGCCTCGCTCGGCCGGCTGGTTCGCGAACTCGCCGCGCGCGGCGAACAGCTCGGAACCGGCGATGTCATCACCACCGGTACGGTCACTGACGCGCAGCCGCTCGGCGAACCCGGGCTCTGGCATACCGAGCTGCAGGCCATCGCGCTTCCCGGCCTGACACTGCGCAGCCAATGGCGCAGCTGATCGCCGCAAGCGTCGGCCGTGCGGCCCCGCTTCTTGCCCAGGACGGGAGCGAGCGGTTTGCCACCGAAAGCGCCATCAACAAGCGCCCGGTCAGCACGCTCACCACCCCGACCCCCTGGACGGTGAGCGACACCGGGCTCGCGGGCGACGAGTCCGTCGAGCGTCGGATCCACGGCCCGCCGCTCCAGGCCGTCTATGTATACCCGGCGGAGCACTACGTGTTCTGGCAGTCGCTCGCCCGCCAGCACGGGCGCCCGCCGCTCCCGGAGGCAGGCGCGCTCGGTGAAAACCTGACGGTGATCGGCCTCACTGAGTCGCAGGTGTGGATTGGTGACCTCCTCGTGATCGGGAGCGTCCGGCTGCGGGTCACCCGTCCGCGCGACCCCTGCTTCAAACTCAACGCCCGGCTTGGCCTGTCGATGGCTGCGAAAATGATGGTGCAATCTGGCTACACCGGCTTTTACTGTGCGGTGGTGCAACCCGGCACACTCACTGCCGGCGAGCCGGTCGAACTCCTCGCCGGTGATCGAACGATATCGGTGCTTGATCGCCACCGGCTTGATCATCGAAGCCCGCGTCAGCTTCCGTTTTGAGCGAACGTCGCGACCCGACAACCCTCGGGTTTTCAGCCGGCCGATGTTCGGGTAGATTGCGGTTCATGATCATGGTCCAAAGACAACCCAGTCCCGCCCAGCGCACCGCGGGTACCGCGCGCGTGCTGCTGCTTGCCGGCCTTGCCTTCGCCCTTGAGGCGCTCTGGCGTGACTCGGTCGGTCGCGTGCTGGTCTCCGGCGCCGTCCTGTTTGCAGGCGTGAGTCTGCTTGTGTTTGCCAAGCGCACCGGTTGAAACACGCCACCGCACTGTTCATCGACCCGCATCCGGTCGATGAGGCGCTGCGCGACGCAAGCCACAGCGGACCCGAACTCGCACACCTTGCCGCCACCTACTCGGCGAGTCCGCGCGCACTGATTTTTCCTTCGCCGTCTTCCGACTGGCGGCTGCTCATGCTGCTGCTCCCCCTGGGCTCGCGACTGTCGCTCATGACGCACCCGGTGTTCGCACAGCTCACCCGCACCTGGGGCATGGGCATCCGCTTCATTGGCGTGGACCGCGACCGCCTGGTCTATGACTTCCGGGCGCTGCTTAGCAATCGCACGCTCGAACTGGTGGTCGACCTCCTCGCCCGTCACGAGCGCGCGATCAGCGCCTCGGCACCGCACCCGCTCACCGCCGCTACCACCCGCGCCGCGAGTGAACCCGCACAGGCTGACGCGTCGGCACCGCTACTCGATCTGCTTTTCGAAGCGCTGGCCGGCGAGATGCTCACCACGCTCGAGCGCCGGCGCGCTGACTGGGTGCGGCACCTCGATCGCGAACACCGGCTCGATGTCACCCCCCCTATGCGGCTCTTCGGCCACGATGATCGCTATCCCGACTTTCTCGCGCGACTGCGCGAGGCGCTACGCAACGAGACCATTGACCCGGCCTTCTACGGTCGTGTCCTGCGCTCGGTCGATCAGCGGGAGGCGCTGGTCGATGCCCGGATCGCCGCCCTCGTCGAAGACGCACTCGACCCCGCAGCGCTTGCGCTGCTTGCGCGCACAGCCGTGGGTCGGCATCTGGGCTGCTACAACTGGCTGGTGCTTGCGCCGCGCCACGCAGCCGCGCGCGCCCATCTCCTGTCGCGCCTGCCCACGCTTGCCAATTTCCTGTCCGAAACGCTGATGCCGATCGAGGCGCGCGCCCGGATCGCCCAGGGGTCCCTCGCAGCCGATCCCGATGACCGGGCCTGCGCATCCACGCCCGCCGGATACGACCTTCGCCCGCTCATCGAACGACGGGCATGTCTCACCGGCAGTGAGTTCACCGGCTGGCTGCGTCGCGCCATCGACGCGGGCCAGGATCGCCAGATCATCGACGCCCTCGCCGCACGGCTGGGCGTTTCCGCCAACCTGGTGCGCCGACTCTGGCGGGAACCGCCGCGCGCGCTGGGACAGCCACCCGCCTGGCTCGCCGCCACGCTGGTTCGCCATCTTGACCAGCTGCCCGAGCGCGCCTGGCCGCAGGACGATGAGAGCTGGCAGCAGCTCATCGAGCGCGCAAGCGCCGCCCAGACCGGTTGACCCACCCATACCGCGCGCTGCCCGACCCCATCACCATGCCTCTTCGACTGCTCACCACCGGCGGTACCTTCGACAAGCACTACGATCCGCTCACCGGCCAGCTGGTATTCGCAGACGCTCATCTGCCGCAATGCCTTGCGCAGGCCCGCTTTGATTCGCCGCCCGTCGTTCAAGCGCTGATGGCGATCGACAGCCTTGAGATGACCGATCACCACCGGCAGCAAATTCTCGCCGCCTGTCGCGACAGCCCCGAGCGTCGGATCGTCATCATTCATGGCACCGACACCCTGGTCGACACGGCTGCGGTCCTGGGCAGCGCCCGGCTCGAGGCCACCATCGTGCTCACCGGCGCCATGGTGCCCGCGGAAATCGAGGGGTCGGACGCCCTGTTCAACCTTGGCTTCGCGGCGGCCTGCGCGACCACGCTCGCCCACGGGGTGTGGGTCGCCATGAATGCCTGCGTTTTCGACTGGCGCAACGTGCGCAAGAACCGCGCGCTCGGGCGTTTCGAACCCATCACCCCGACCATGCCCTGACCCACCGGCAGCGGGATCTCTCAACCATCGGACCTCTACCCCATGAATTTCGACCTGATGGCCCTGGACACGGGCCTGCGCTACAAACTGCTCTCCAGTCTCGTGCTGCCACGGCCGATCGCACTGCTCTCCACCGTCGGGCCCACCGGCGTGGTGAACGCCGCGCCCTACAGCTTCTTCAATCTGATGGGCGACGATCCGCCGATCCTGATCGTGAGCCTGGAGCGGCGCGCCGACGGCACACTGAAAGACAGCACCCGCAACATTCTCGATACCGGCGAGTTTGTGGTGAACCTGGTCGATGAGGCGCTCGCCGACCGCATGCACGCCTGCAGCACCGCCTATCCCCCCGAGGTGAGTGAGCCCGAGGTGCTGGGGCTTGGCGTCGTGCCCAGCACCGCCGTGAAGCCACCCCGGCTCGCCGATGCGCCGGCGGCGCTAGAGTGCACGCTCTATCAGCAAATCGAGATCGGCACGCGACGACTGCTTGCCATCGGCCAGATCCATTGGCTTCATGTGCGAGACGGCGTGATCGATCCGGATACGCTGCGCGTGAACATGGCGAATTACTTCCCGATCGGCAGGATGTTCGCCGATCGCTATGTCACCACCCGCGACCAATTCACCGTCGACACGAGCCCCGATTTCATTGAGCGCATCAAGGCCGAAGGTCGGGCGTAGCCGATCTGGTTAGCTGCAGCAGCGATCGCGCATCAGCCCCGCTGCCTGCACCTCCGCCTGCCAGGCCCGCTCGCGAAGCCCGAGCGTGCGCCGGGCCTTGAGCGGCACCACCCGCGAACCAGCCGGCGGCTCGGCCCGGGACGTGAGCGGCTGATCTTTGGGTAACCCCATCGCCCGCATCCGTGCACGCAAGGCCTCGGTGGCCGCTGCATCAGCCTTCATCGACACCGGATCGATCACCACCCCGTACTGCTCGCGCGCGGCCTCCACCGACACATAGCCCTGGCGCACGTCATCTTCCACCTGCTCGCGCCGCCGGTCGGTGGGCTTGCCAAAGCCCCCGCCCCCGCCTGAGCGAAGCACATAGGCATCACCAGGCTTTAAGAGCTGCGAAAACACCTTGCCCGTGGCATAAACGGTTTCGGGCTGCCCGCCCCGATGAATGGCGACCTGATTGCCGTGCGCCGACAGCCCGCCAAACAAGCCCCAGGGCCGGTTCTCCACCCGCTCGATCTGCGAATTGAACATCGTGTCCGAGAGCACCCGCACAACCTGTTCGGCGCCCAGCCCTCCGCGATGCTTACCCGCGCCGCCCGAGTCCTCGCGCAGCCCATAGCGCTCGATGATGAACGGATACTTCGCCTCGACCTGCTCGGACGGGCCGTTGTGCGTATCGCCATCGTTGATGGCAATCGTCGCGCACATGCCGTCCTCGTTGTGCTTGGCGCCCCAGCCGCCGCCAATGAGGCCGCCCAGATAGAGGAAGAGTTTGCGGTTGGCCGGATGGCGGCCGTTGATATTGGCCACCACCAGGTCCGCATGGTGAGCTGCTGCCACGCGGGTGGGAATCGCAGGCGCGAGCGCCTTGAAAATGGTGTCGATCACCGTCATGGGATAGGTCATCCACATCCGCATGGGCGCGGGGCGCGTCGCATTCACGAATTTGCCCTCGGGGAGAATGACCGTGAGCGGCGCAAAACAGCCGTCATTGATCGGCATCTCGAGGGGCGCCACAATGCATTTGAGCGCCACCTGCGCAGCCGACAGCCCCGCCGGCCGGCCGGAATTGAAGAAACCCCGCACCTGCTCGCCCACATTCGAGAGATCGACCGTCATCTCGTCGCCCTTTACGGTGACGGTCACGCGCACCGGTATCGGCTTACCGAGCTCCACCCCGTCATCGTCCATGAACGACTCGGCACTGTAGACGCCATCGGGGATCTCGCGGATCTGCTCGCGACTCACCGCCTCGCTCTGCCGATAAATCGCCTCAATCGCGCCCTCGAACTCTGCGCGTCCGTACTTGTCGAGCATCTCGATCACCCGGCGCTCGCCGGTACGCACCGCCGCGATCTGCGCGCGCAGGTCACCCATCGCCCGCTCCGGCACGCGCACGTTCAGCCGGATGATGTCGAACACGTCGCGGTTTTCCTCGCCCTTTCGCCAGGCCTTGACCATGGGCATCTGCAGGCCCTCGGAGTAGATGTCGAGCGTCATGCCGTCGAGCGGGCCGCCCACATCAATCCAGTGCGCCATACAGGCCGAGAACGCAACAATCTCACCCTGCCAGAACACCGGCACCACAAAGGTCATGTGATTGAGGTGACTGCCGGTGGTGTAGGCATCGTTGGTGAGGAGCACATCCCCCTCATCCATGCCCTCGCGGCCGAAGTGGGCGATCATCCCCTTCACCGTGTTCGACATGCCGCGAATGAAGGTCGGGAGTCCGATCCCCACCGAGACGGTGTTGCCTTCGCGATCAAAGAGTCCAACGGTGAAGTCAAGCGCTTCGTAGATGATCATGTTGTAGGCCGTTCGCATCAGGTTGGCCTTCATTTCCTCGGTCGTGGCCACCAGGCCATTGCGCAGGATCTCGGTGGTGACCGGATCAGCCCGGTGCGTGTGCGTGTCAGTCATGGTCGATCTCGATCACAAGGTTGCCGAAGCGGTCGACCGTCATGCGGTCGCCCGGTGCGAGCACGGTGGTGGAGGCATATTCTTCGATCAGTGCCGGCCCGATCACGCGGTTGCCCGAGAGCAGACGATCGCGCCGCCAGGTGGGCGCATCGACCCACCCGCCGCGTGAGGAGAAATAAACCGGCCGGGCGCCGGAAGACGCTTCGGGCGGCGGCACCTCTCCCCCGGCCGCAAGCAGCGGGAGCTCGGGCTTTGCAAGCGCGCCGGTCACCGAGGCACGCACGCTCACGATTTCGGCCTGCTCGGTTTCCGAGCAGTAGCCATAGCGCTGCGTGTGCACGCGATCAAAGGCCGCCTTGATCGCCCCGGCATCGCGGCTCGCGAAGGCCGCAAGCGGCACTTCCACGGTCACCGCATGCTCCTGGCCCACATAGCGCATGTCGAGCGCGCGGCTCGCAACCGGCTGGCCGTGCTCGCCCGCGACGCCAGCCACGTCACGCTCGCCCTCGGACTCCATCTCCCGGAACACCCGCTCAAGCGCCTCGAAATCGATGCTCGCAAGCGGCACGAAAAGGGTCCGGACGAAGTCGCGCCGGAGATCTGCCACCAGCATGCCAAACGCCGAGAAGTGACCGGGCGCAGGCGGAATGATCACCCGCCCGATGTGGAGCTCGCGCGCCACGAGGGTGGCGTGAAGCGGGCCCGCGCCGCCAAACGCCACCATGGGGAAATCGCGTGCATCGAGCCCACGCTCGGTGGTCACCCGCTTGACCACTGACGACATGGTCGCCGCCGCAATCCGCACAATGCCCTCAGCCGCCTGCTCGATCGGGATGGAAAGCGGCTGGGCGATCGCGCTGTCAATCGCCGCACGTGCGGCGGCCGGATCAAGCCGCATGTCACCCCCCAGAAAGCGCTCCGCGGACAGTCGCCCCAGCACCAGGTTGGCATCGGTTACCGTGGGCTCGGTGCCACCGAGCGCGTAACACACCGGCCCCGGTACCGAGCCCGCGCTCTGCGGCCCCACGCGCAGCGACCCCGCCGGTCCCAGCCGCGCGATGCTGCCGCCACCCGTGCCCACCTCCTGGATGTCGATCATCGGGATCTGAACGGGCAGCCCCTCGGTGTAGCCGCCGATCATCGAGTTGGAGGTCATCAGCACCTCGCCATCGAGTATCACGCCCGACTTGGCGGTGGTGCCGCCCATGTCGAAGGCGATGGCACGATCAATGCCCACGGCCGCACACAACATGCGGGTGCCGATCACGCCAGCCGCCGGACCGGACTCCAGCATCCGGATGCACTCCTGCTGCGCCTGCGACACGTCATACAACCCGCCGGTGGACTGCACCACCAGGAAGGTGCCGGGGAAACGCTCGGCCGCCAGGTGCGTTTCAATGCCCTTCAGATACTGGCTGACCCGCGGACCGATGTAGGCGTTGGCCGCCACGGTGGAGGTGCGCTCGAACTCGCGATACTCCTGGGACAGCTCGTGCGAGGCGCTCACATAGCAACCGGGCAGGCGCGACTCGAAAAAGCGTCTGGCTGCGAGCTCGTGCGCAGGGTTGCGGTAACTGTGTAGAAAG
>JALREG010000153.1 GCA_023253905.1 Burkholderiaceae bacterium | reverse complement strand
AAAATACAAGAGATGTGAGTGAATCGGATCGATTATTCGACCACCAAGGCGGCGCTGGCGGGCATGACCCGCGCGGTGGCGGCCGAGGTCATGGGGCAGGGCATCACTTGCAATGCGGTGAGTCCGGGATCGGTACTCACTCCCAACATTGAATCGCGACTCCAGAGTCTCATGGCTTCGCGCGGCTTTGATCGCGAGGCGGCCACGAGCGAGTTTCTGGCTGGCAAGCAGCCGGTCGCGAGGTTTGTGCCGGCTGAGCATGTGGCTGAGCTGATTGCCTTTCTCTGTAGCGAGTCAGCAGCCGAGATCAACGGTGCCAACATGCCAGTTGACCACGGATGGCTTGCCACATGACGGTCGCTCGTGATGGGTCGCTCAGCCGGGCGCTTGCCGAGGCGGCGCTTGGCTGGCGCTGGACTGATATGCCGCGCGACGTACAACGGCAGGCACTCCGGTCGCTGGTTAATTTCTTTGCGTGTGCGCTCGCCGGGTTTCGCGATCCTGCAGTTACGACTGCGGCACGGGTATTTACTCGGATCGGACCAGGGGGCTCCTTCACGCAGATCGGGAGCGGCATGACCATGAGTCTGTTGCATGCCGCCTCGCTTAACGCCATGGCGGCGAATGTTTTCGATTTTGATGACACGCATCTGCCGACGATCGCGCATCCCACCGCGCCGGTTGCGCCGGTTGCGCTTGCGCTCTCACAGGCGCGGCGCGTAAGCGGAATCGAATTGCTGGAGGCGATCACGGCAGGTATTGAGCTGCAATGCCGGATCGCGCTTGCCATTTCCCCGGGGCATTACTCCCGCGGCTGGCATATCACCTCCACTTGCGGCGTATTTGGTGCAGCAATCGCCGCTGCCCGATTGCTGGGGCTGGACGCCCGGCAGACCGTCTGGGCGTTCGGCAGCGCAGCCGTTCAGGGCGCTGGCCTGGTCGAAGCACTGGGCACGATGGCTAAGAGCCTGAGCGTTGGCAATGCGGCCTCAAACGGGCTGCTCGCAGCGTGGCTGGCCGAGGAGGGTTTCGCTGGGCCGCCTGCACCGATCGAAGGTGAACGGGGGTTCGTCCCGGTGTTCGGGCCGAACGTCAATTGGTCCGCGCTTGCGGAGGGACTGGGAGAGCGCTGGGAAATTCTCGCCAACACCTTCAAGCCCTATCCCTGCGGCGTCGTGCTCAATCCGGTTATCGAGGCCTGCCTCGCGCTCCGCCCCGCGGTTGAGCAACGACTCGATGCGATCGTACGGGTTGAGTTGCGGGCACACCCGCTGCTTCGTGAACGAACGGATCGACCCGGCGTGACTTCCGGAAAGCTGTCTCAGCTCAGCGCCCAGCACGCGGTCGCGGTAAGCCTCAAGCGCGGCCGCGCCGGACTCAACGAATTTAGCGACCAGGCAGTTGGCGATCACGCACTCAGGTCATTTGAGCGGCTGCTCACATTCGTTGACGATGAGTCGATGCGAGTCGAGGCGGCCGAGGTCACGCTCGTGATGGCGGATGGTGAGCGGTTCATTCACCGTATCCCGGGTGCCCATGGCAGTCTTGCCTCGCCGCTCACCGATGATGAGCTCTCTGCGAAATGCCGCGAGCTCACGCGCCACGGCGATAGCGGTATTGATGCGGAAGCGCTCCTCGATGCGCTCTGGAATCTGGAGCGCATGCCAGACGCTTCCGTCCTGCTCGGTCTCGCATCAGGGCGCCGCTAACCGCGCGCGATCCACTTTTCGCTTGTTCTCAAGGAATCTAACGATGAATTCTCGACAGACCCTGGGCTTTATTGGTGTCGGAGTCATGGGAAAACCGATGTCCGCGCATCTTGTGAAGGCGGGCTACGACGTGCTGGTGTTTGATGTCAGTGCGGATGCCATGACGGTGGCGGTGAACGCCGGCGCGCGTGCCGCTACAAGC
The DNA here is from genome assembly GCA_023253905.1 of Burkholderiaceae bacterium. Next base: position 572 of record JALREG010000153.1, on the reverse strand, counting down.
GTACGAGGGGTGTGCGATCAGGCGGCGGTGGTTTTTACCAGTCTGCCGTCGCCGAAGGTGTTTCTGGAGGTAATGACTGGAACCGATGGCCTGATTGAGGGCAGCGCCGTTCGGATCGCAGTCGACACTTCAACAGTTGGCCCGCGCGCGGCGCGGGCGGCGGCGGAAGCGCTTCGTGCGCGGGGAATTGAACTGGTTGATGCGCCGGTGAGCGGCGGCGCAGCCGGAGCGCTGAAAGCGAGTCTTGCGGTGATCGTGTCGGGTTCCGAGCCAGCGGTTGAGGCGGTGATGCCGATCTTGAGAGTGCTTGGTAAACCCACCATCATCGGAGGCGAGCCGGGCCAGGCACAGCTACTTAAGCTTCTGAACAACATGCTGTCGTCGACCGCACTCGCGGTCACCGCCGAGGCCTATGTGGCCGGGGTCAAAGGTGGGCTTGATCCCAAGTTGATGCTCGATGTGCTCAACATCAGTAGCGGCCGTAGCGCAGCATCCCAGGAGAAATTCGTCCGTCAGGTTCTGCCCCGTACGTTCGACTTCGGTTTCCCGATTTCAAGTGTCTGCAAGGACAT
>JALREG010000017.1 GCA_023253905.1 Burkholderiaceae bacterium | reverse complement strand
TGGTGGTGTGCACCCTGTGCTCCTGCTATCCGCGAATGATTCTGGGCATTCCCCCAGCCTGGTACAAGAGCCGCGAATACCGTGCACGAGTGGTTCGCGAGCCGAGGGTGGTCCTCGAGGAATTTGGCGTCTCGTTGCCGCAGAGCACTGAAATCCGGGTGGTCGACAGCACCGCTGACCTGCGTTATCTCGTCATCCCCGAACGCCCCGCCCATACTGAGCACCTCGACGAAGAAGCGCTCGCCGCGATCGTGAGTCGTGATTCCATGATAGGCACTGGGCTGCTCTCCGACACGGCCTGACCCGTCACGCCCGTTGCCTCGGCGCTCCCCGTCCCGCCCGCGTCAGCGCGAGGGGCGCGTCAATTTGGCGTGTTGCGCGAACACGATACAATCCCCTGATGTGTGTTCGCCTTTCCTTTGTCGGCCAGAGCCTCCTGCGCTCATCGGCCCGTTGCTGGCGCTGGCGTAAGCCTGCCGCCTGACACCCCCGCGCGCGCCCGCGTTTCTGGCGCACCCCCGGTTGTTTGCGGCGCCTGCTCCGCGACGAGGCGCTGCGAAATTTTCATTTCCCCCGCACGAATTCGGAGTCGACCCTCATGGCGATCACCCCACAGGAAGCGCTTCAGCGCACCATCGAACATCGCGAAATTTTTCATGATGAAATGCTTTCGCTCATGCGCATGATCATGCGCGGCGAACTGTCTCATGTCATCGCGGCAGCGCTGCTCACTGGCTTGCGTGTCAAGAAGGAAACCATCGGAGAGATCACGGCTGCGGCGCAGGTCATGCGCGAGTTCGCCAACAAAGTGGTGGTCGATGGTGGGCCGCATTTCATTGACATTGTGGGCACGGGTGGCGATGCCTCGCACACCTTCAACATTTCCACCGCATCATCATTCGTTGCAGCAGCGGCCGGCGCCACGGTTGCCAAGCACGGCAACCGTGGCGTGTCCTCCAAGTCGGGAAGCGCCGATGTGCTCGAAGCGCTTGGCGCCAACATCATGCTGAGCCCCGAGCAGGTTGCGCAGTGCATTCAAGAAACCGGTCTGGGTTTCATGTTCGCCCCCAACCATCATCCGGCCATGAAGAATGTCGTCGCGGTGCGGCGCGAACTCGGTGTTCGAACTATTTTCAACATCCTTGGGCCGCTCACCAATCCGGCTGAGGCACCCAATATCCTCATGGGCGTGTTCCATCCCGATCTGGTTGGAATTCAGGTTCGGGTGATGGAAAAGCTGGGCGCGCGTCACGCGCTGGTGGTCTACGGACGCGACGGCATGGACGAGATTTCGCTGGGTGCCGCCACGATGGTGGGCGAGTTGCGAGACGGACAGGTTCGCGAGTACGACATTCACCCGGAGGATTTCGGGCTGTCGATGGTGAGCAACCGCGGCCTCAAGGTGTCCGATGCCACGGAATCAAGCGAGATGGTCCTTGAGGCGCTTAATAACGTCCCTGGCACGCCGCGCGAAATCGTCACACTCAATGCCGGGGCAGCGCTGTACGCCGCCGACCGGGCAGCCAGTATCGGCGAGGGCATCGCGCTGGCACGCGAAGCCATTTCAAGTGGCGCCGCGCGCGCGAAGCTTGACCAGTGGGTACAGATCACGCGCCGCCTTGGCAGCCCGCCGGTGTCTGCATAAACCGGGCAATACGAGACATCACCATGAGCGATATTCTCCAGCGTATTCTCGAAGTGAAGGTGGCCGAGGTGGCGCAAGCCCGGGCAACCCGTTCGCTCGCCGATCTCGAGTCCGAGGCGCGCCGAACCCTTGCGCCGGGGCAGTCGCTTGCCCCGCGTGGTTTTGCCCGATCACTCCAGGCGCGTAGCGCGAGCGGCCAGCCTGCGGTGATCGCGGAGGTCAAACGCGCGAGTCCCAGCAAGGGGCTGCTGCGAGATCCATTCGAGCCATCCGTTATCGCGGCCAGTTATGAGCGGGGTGGCGCTGCCTGCCTGTCGGTGCTCACTGACGAACAGTTCTTTCAGGGTGCGGCCGATCACCTTCGGCAGGCGCGAGCGGCATGCTCCCTGCCGGTTCTGCGCAAAGACTTTGTGGTGGATCCCTGGCAGATCATTGAAGCACGCACCTGGGGCGCCGATTGCGTCCTGCTGATTGTTGCGGCGCTCGATGATCGACAACTTCAGGCGTTCGAAGCCTGCGCGCGTGATCTGGGTATGGATGTTCTGGTTGAGGTGCATGACGCGCGGGAACTCGAGCGGGCCCTCGCGCTGCGCACGCCGCTCATCGGCATCAACAACCGGAATCTGCGCACCTTCGAGGTGTCACTCACCACCACACTCGATCTGCTCGATCGCATTCCGTCCGATCGGCTGGTTGTTACCGAGAGCGGAATCCTGGCGGCTACCGATGTGCGTCGCATGCGCGATGCGGGTGTCAACGCCTTCCTGGTGGGTGAGGCCTTTATGCGAGCCGCCGACCCTGGCGCCGCGCTCACAGACCTGTTCAAGCTTTGAAAGCAAACCTGTCAGCGCGCGCCAAGCCAGCCGGTTCGCAGGCGCACCGCCGGCGGGCGCGCTGAGGGCGAGAGCACGATCCTCGCCTCGCTTTCCGGTGCTTCGCCAATCTCGACATCAAAGCGCATCAGTTCGTCGCGGCGGAACGCGTGAAGCTCAAGCCTTGCCCCGCGGCGCCTTCTTGCCAGCACCGCTTTGAGCGTTGCGGTGTTGGCGCGCACGCCATCGATTGCCACCAGCTCATCGCCCGCCGACAGCCCCGCACGCTGGGCAGAGCTATCGCTGTATACGGTGCTCACCTTGAGCCGTGAGCCAGCGTCATTGACCCGGATGCCCAGCGTAGCGCCCGCGTGATCGGCGCGCCGCAGCGTGAGCGACACACCCATCCGATCAAGCAATCGGGCAAGGGGGAGCTCGGCTGTTCCATCAACCCACTGCCGAAGTTGCGGCGACAAATCAAGGCCGGTGGCTTCGGCTATCAGCGCCCGCATATCGCCTTCGTCGACCCCCGTAGCGTTCGCTGACACGCGCCCGCTTTCATCATAGAACTCTCTGCCAAAGCGTTGCCACAGAAGCCGCATCACATCGTCAAGCGATGACCGTCCGCCCGATTCCGCTCGAATAGTGAGGTCGAGGGCGAGCGCAACCAGGGCCCCTTTCGCGTAATAGCTCACGATGGCGTTGGGCGAGTTTTCGTCCTGCCGGTAATACTTGATCCAGGCGTCAAAGCTCGACTCGGCTAGGCTTTGTACCCGACGCCCGGGTGAGCGCATCACCGTTGCGATCGTGCCCGAAAGGGCTTCCAGATAGTCGCCTGTGGGCAGCACAGATGCGCGGCGCAGCATCAGATCGTCGTAGTACGAGGTAAAGCCCTCGAACAGCCAGAGAAGCCGGGTATAGCTTTCCGATCGCAGGTCGTGATGTACAAATCCTGCCGGCTTGATTCGCTTCACATGCCAGGCATGGAAATACTCGTGGCTGCATAGCCCCAGGAGGCGCCGATATCCCTCGGGTACGCCGCTCATTCCCGCCCATGGCAGATCGGTTCGTTTGGCAATCAGTGCAGTGCTTGCACGGTGCTCCAGACCGCCATAGCCGTCGCCCACCGCCATGAGCTGAAACAGGTAGCGCTCAAACGGGGCCTTACCGCCGCGCGGCTCGAAGAGTTTTGCCTGGAGAGTGCACACCCGCGAGAGATCGCTGGTCAGGCGGGTGGTGTCGGTATCGTGTCGGCCGGTGATGGCGATATCGTGGCGCGCGCCGGCTGCCTTGAAGCTTGCGAGGGTGAATCGGCCCATCTCGACCGGGTGATCGATCAGCTCATCGTAATCGGCTGCCGAGAAGCGGCCAAATCCATACGCCGGCGCCCCCGCGCGAGGGAGAGTCGTCGCCACCTTCCAGTCATCGCCCATCGGGGCGGGCGGCGGCAGCAGTTCGACCTCGCAGCGCCGGTCCTCTTGTCCGGTTACCGATAGAAATACACTGGTGCCGTTGAAGAATCCGTGAGTGGCGTCAAGGTGAGCGCCGCGCACCGAGAGGTCCCAGGCATAGACGTGGTAACGAACGGTCAGTGGGCCGCTGCACCGACGAGCCTGCCAACTATGCTTGTCGTTCTTGGTAAGGGGAACAGCGCGCGTACCCGCGCGGGCCTCGATCCAGACGATGTGTCGGGCGAACTCCCGAATCATGTAGCTACCCGGGATCCAGGCTGCGAGGGCAAGTCGCTGGCCTTCCGGGTCGGGCTCCGCGATTGTCAGTTCAACCTCGAAGAGGTGAGCATGCGGGTCGATCGGCATGAGTCGATACTGATGCGCCGGTGCGCCAGCGGTTCGGATACGTCGAGTCATCGGGGCCGTCCAGTACAGAAATTCATCAGGCGTGGGAGTCGGGCGTGTCCCGTCTTCGATCCATGCTGCCGTGTGCCGCATCGGTTGCGAGATCATCGGGCGTGTCAATGTCCTGCAGAACACCGGGGTCGTCGATCGGGACGAGCTGCGGCGGATTCGCCTGTAGAAGGGCGAACGCGCCGCGATCGCCCTCCAGGTGGGCAAGCGTCTCCAAATGCGCCGCACCAAACACCACCGGATGACCGCGCCGGCCATTAAACGTGGGCGCAACGATCGCAAGCGGGTTTCCATCAAGCCGGGCGATCAGCGTGTGAATCGTTTCGATGCGCACACGCGGCATATCACCGAGCGCTAGCACCAGCGGCCGGCCTCCCACCTTATCAAGAATACGCGCGGCACCAAACGCAATGGAATGTCCCATGCCAAGCCGGGTTGCATCCGTGATCAGCGGCTCGCAGCCGGTCTGCTCAATCAGACGACGCAGTTCCGGCTTGTTCAAAGGCAGCACCGCGAATGCCTGACGGCAGGCGGCTTTCAATGTCCGCGCGGCATGCACACACACGGGTTCACCATCGAGAAGTGCGAGCAGCTTGTCGCGGTGCCCGCTCGGATCGAAGCGGCTTCCCCGGCCGCCCGCGAGCAGCAGCCCGACCGGCTCGGGCGATTCAACGGTTGACATCAACCACCAGACGTCCGCGGACGCGGCCGGCGAGCACCTCCGGGGCCGCTTCGATTGCATCAGCGAGCCCGATGTCGCGCGTAATCGCAGCCAGACGCGACCGCTCGAGATCGCCTGCAAGCCTTTGCCAGGCGGCCTCGCGTATCGCTCGCGGGCACATCACTGAATCGATGCCGGCCAATGTGACACCGCGCAGAATAAATGGGGCGACGGTTGACGGGAAATCCATGCCCTGCGCAAGGCCGCAGGCCGCGACCACACCGCGCGACTGCGTCTGCGCGCAGGCATTGGCAAGCGTGTGCGACCCGACCGCGTCGATCACACCCGACCAGCGTTCCTTCTGAAGAGGCTTCCCCGGCGCCGATAAAGTGGCGCGGTCGATCACTTCGGCTGCACCCAGCGCCGTGAGGTAGTCGGCTTCGTCCACGCGCCCCGTGGACGCAACGACCCGGTGGCCCCATCCTGCCAGAATTGCGATGGCGACGCTGCCGACGCCGCCCGCTGCGCCGGTGACGAGAACCTCGCCTTCGCCAGGCTTCACGCCACCCTGCTCGAGCGCGAGCGCGGCAAGCATTGCGGTGTAGCCTGCGGTACCGATTGCCATGGCAGCGTGAGCGTCGAGCCCCGCAGGTAGCGCGATCAGCCAGTCGCCCTTGAGACGGGCTTTCCCGGACAGGCAGCCCCAGTGTGTTTCGCCCACGCCCCAGCCGTTGAGGATCACCGAATCGCCTGGTGCAAACCGTGGGTCGTCGCTCGCCTCGACCACGCCCGCGCCGTCAATGCCAGGAACCATCGGCCACTTGCGAACCACCGGTGACCGGTTGGTGAGCGCGAGGCCGTCTTTATAGTTGACCGTTGACCAGGCGATTCGGACGGTGACATTTCCGTCTGCCGCGTAGGTGGCGAGATCGGTATCGGCGAGTTCACGCAGGCCTGCGTGAACGCCGCTGGCGGTCTTATCGAGAAATAGGGCACGAAAGCTCATGAACCGGCTCCAGGCTTGGGGCGCTTGTCAACGACGCGTTTGGCCTTGCCGACCGAGCGCTCGATTGCGCTGGTGGGTTCGACCCGAATATCGGCACTCACGCCAATGAAGGTCTTGATGGCGTGTTGCAGGGCGCGCGCTGATTGCGCGGCGGCAGCGCCGTCATGCGCGGTTCCAGGTTTCGATTCCACCCTGACCGTGAGCGTATCGAGTGGGCCATCCTTTCCGAGCTCGCAGAGATAGTGCGGTGCGAGCTCAGGGCGTTGCAGGATGAGTTCCTCGATCTGAGATGGGAACACGTTGACGCCCCGAACGATCATCATGTCATCCGACCGGCCCGTAATTTTCTGCATTCGCCGCATCGTGCGTGCCGTACCGGGCAGAAGTCTCGTGAGGTCGCGTGTCCGGTAGCGGATGATAGGCAGCGCCTCTTTTGTGAGCGAGGTAAACACCAGTTCGCCGAACTCGCCATCGGGCAATGGCACGCCAGTATCGGGGTCGATGATTTCCGGGAAAAAGTGATCCTCCCAGATCGTCGGGCCATCTTTGGTTTCAATACACTCGTTGGCTACGCCGGGGCCCATCACCTCAGACAGACCGTAGATGTCGACTGCGTCGATCCTCATTCGGCGTTCGATCTCGGTGCGCATTTCATTGGTCCAGGGCTCAGCCCCGAAAATACCGATCCGCAGGCTGCTGCCCGCAGGATCCAGCCCCTGGCGCTCGAATTCGTCGGCAATCGCGAGCATGTAGCTTGGCGTGACCATGATGATTGAAGCGCCGAAGTCGCGAATGAGCTGGACCTGTCTCTCGGTCTGGCCGCCGCCGAAGGGCACGACCGTGAGCCCGAGCTTCTCAGCGCCGTAGTGGGCACCGAGCCCACCCGTGAAGAGTCCATAGCCGTAGCTCACGTGAACAATATCGCCAGTTCGTGCGCCGCTCGCACGGATCGAGCGCGCAACCAGGCGCGCCCAGGTCTCGACGTCGGCTGCGGTGTAGCCCACTACCGTAGGTTTACCGGTTGTGCCACTCGAAGCGTGAATACGAACCACCTCCTCACGCGGCACTGCGAACATGCCGAACGGGTAGTTGCTGCGCAGGTCTTCCTTGGTTGTAAACGGAAAACGCGACAGGTCGGCGAGTGTGCGCAGGTCGGCCGGATGAACACCGGCTGCGTCAAATTTTGCTCGGTAATGGGGAACCTTCTCCCAGGCGAGTGTGAGTTGCGAGCGCAGCCTCTCAAGCTGCAGGGCGCGCAATTCGTCAGTGCTCGAACGCTCGATCGGCTCAAGCGGCATCCCGCCTGCCGAGCGATGCGATGAACGGGTGGCAGTCATGCCGGGGTCTCCTCGATGAAGCGGCCACGGATCGTTGCCGAGCGGCCGCGAAATAGCGCAATCAGGCGCCCGTTCTGATCAGTGACACGCGTGTCATAGAGGCCGCTTCGTCCGCCGCGACTTTGCTCGGCGCACTCGGCCGTCAGGAGATCTCCGCGCTGGGCCGCGGCAATGAACTCAATTGCTGCGCTCGCGGCTACTGCGCGCTGGTTATGGCTGTTGCATGCAAACGCAAAGGCCGAATCGGCCAGCATGAAGATGTACCCGCCGTGACACATACCGTGCCCATTGGTGAATTCGTCACGCACCGTGAAGCAGAGCCGTGCCCGGCCCGGCGCGACCTCAAGGAGCTGCATGCCGACGTGGCGAGTGGCTGTGTCCTCGGCCCACATGATTCGGGCCGATTCCTGTGCGAGTTCAAGC
>JALREG010000008.1 GCA_023253905.1 Burkholderiaceae bacterium | reverse complement strand
ATAGCGTTCATCATCCGGATGCACGGCCACCGCCGTGTCGCCCAGCATGGTTTCCGGGCGGGTGGTGGCCACAGTGAGTGAGCCGGTTCCATCGGCAAGCGGATAGCGGATCTCCCAGAGATGCCCCTTTTCCTCTTCGCTATCGACCTCGAGATCGGAGACCGCAGTCATCAGGACCGGGTCCCAGTTCACCAGACGCTTGCCGCGATAGATGAGACCCTGCTCGTGCAGTTGAACAAACACCTCGAGCACGGCTGCGCTCATGGTGTCGTCCATGGTGAAATAGCCGGCGCGCTCGCCTTCGGTATCGGCGTATTCCCAGTTGGCCGAGGCGCCCAGCCTTCGCATCTGCCGAGTGATGGTGGCACCCGACTGCCGTTTCCATTGCCAGACCCGGTCGAGGAATGGTCCGCGACCGAGATCGTGACGCGTGAGCCCTTCGCCCTGCAGCTGCCGCTCGACCACCACCTGCGTGGCGATGCCGGCGTGGTCGGTGCCCACCACCCAGTTGGTGTCCAAGCCCTTCATGCGGTGATAGCGGATCAGCGCATCCATGAGCGTTTGCTGAAACGCATGCCCCATGTGCAGCGTGCCCGTGACGTTCGGCGGCGGCAACTGGATACAGTAGCTGCCGGCCGCCGGCGCCGACTCCTGATGGCGAAAGCAGCCGCGCCCTTCCCAGAGCGGATACCAGCGGGCTTCGATGTCACCCGGCTCAAAACTCTTGGCGAGCGAGGCCTGGACGGGGTCTTGGGCGGTGGTCATATTGAGGTCTTTCATCAGGCGGCGCGAGCGAGGTCGTGCGCGTTGAGCGGGTAGCCGCGGTCTTTGTAGAAACGCCACCGGTCGCGGGCGAGGGCGCGGTCTTGATCATCGCCGCTCACCACTTCAATCAGCCGATCAAAGCGGCTGAACATCGGTGGGGTTTGTCGCCCCAGGTTGACCAGCACTTCGTGATGCGGCGTTTCAATCGCTTCGGCCGTGAGGAGTACGGGCGTTTCGGCAGCCAGCGGGTCGCTTGCCACCACATGCGGGATGAAGTCGGCCTCAGAGAAGGTCCAGAGCAGCTGGTCAAACTGCGCCAGCGCCGTCGGGTCTTCGCACCAGACGAGGATGCGTGCGCCGCTACGGTGAACCTTGCGCACCAGCCGGCAGCCGTATTGCAGCCGGTCGGGCGCGTTGAAGTGGAAATCGACCCGCGTCATCCCTCGGCACGCGAGATCAGGAAGCGGGTGAGGAGCGGTACCGGACGGGCGCTTGCGCCCTTGGCCGCACCTGATTTCCACGCTGTGCCGGCGATGTCGAGGTGAGCCCAGTCGTATTTCTTGGCAAAGCGCGCGAGAAAGCACGCTGCTGTGATGGCGCCGCCATCGCGCCCCCCGACGTTGGCGACATCAGCGAAACGTGATTTGAGCGAATCCTGGTAGGCCTCGTCGAGCGGCATGCGCCAGCAGGTGTCACCGGCGTCGCGGCCAGCATCGAGTAACTCGGCCGCGAGCGCATCCTGTGGGGTAAACAGCCCCGAGTGGTGATGGCCGAGCGCCACCACGCAGGCACCGGTGAGAGTGGCAATGTCGATCACCGTGCGCGGCTTGAAGCGCTCGACATAGGTGAGCGCATCACACAGGATGAGGCGGCCTTCGGCGTCGGTATTGAGAATCTCGACGGTCTGGCCGGACATGGAGGTGACGATATCGCCGGGTCGCGTGGCGCGGCCACTCGGCATGTTTTCGCACGTGGGCACCACGCCGATCAGATTGATCTTGAGCTTCATTTCAGCCACAGCGCGCAGGGTGCCGAGCACCGAGGCCGCGCCGCACATGTCGAACTTCATTTCGTCCATGCCGGCCGCGGGTTTGATCGAAATGCCGCCCGTATCGAAGGTGATGCCTTTGCCCACCAGCGCCACCGGCTGCTGGCGGC
>JALREG010000371.1 GCA_023253905.1 Burkholderiaceae bacterium | reverse complement strand
GCGTCTGCCCACGCCTTGGGCTCCAGTCGCGGCGCCTGCTCGCACAGCTTGAGCAGATGCGTGCGGTCATGTTCGGTCAGATCGGATAGTCGTGCCACCAAGGTCTCCTCAAACCAGACGATTGAAAGTCGAATCGAGCATACACCGCTACCGAGCAAACCAACCGGGGACACGATCGCATGAGGCCCCAGCTATCAATTCCATTAAAACTATCAATTTCCGTAATCGATATACGCTGCCTATTATTCGTTCCGCGTTGTGATTCGCTACGCACACATCGCAAAACAAGCGGCCTCTCCTCCTCATACACAAGGAAAAAATCATGTCCCTCATCAACACCCGCGTTCAGCCCTTCAAAGCCAGCGCCTTCATCAATCGTTCCGGCAAGGGCGAGTTCATTGAATTGAACGAGAAATCGCTCACCGGCAAGTGGTCGGTCCTGATCTTCATGCCCGCAGCCTTCACCTTCAACTGCCCGACCGAGATTGAAGATGCGGCCGATCACTACGCCGAATTTCAGAAGGCGGGCGCCGAGGTCTACATCGTCACCACCGACACCCAGTTCTCGCACAAGGTGTGGCACGAGACCAGCCCTGCGGTCGGCAAGGCGCGCTTTCCGCTGGTGGGCGACCCCACCCACCGGCTCACACGCGCCTTTGGAGTCCACATTGAAGAAGAAGGGCTCGCGCTCCGCGGCACCTTTGTAATCAATCCCGAGGGCGTGATCAAGACGGCAGAAGTGCACGACAACGCAATCGCCCGCGATGTGAAGGAAACGCTGCGCAAGCTGAAGGCGGCCCAGTTCGTGGCCAACAACCCCGGACAGGTCTGCCCGGCCAAGTGGCAGGAAGGTGCGAAGACGCTTGCGCCGTCACTTGACCTGGTCGGCAAGATCTAAGTCAGCCATCGAAAGGGAGATCGTCATGCTCGATTCAGAACTCAAGTCACAGCTGCAGCAGTACCTCCAACTGCTGCGGCAACCCATTCGTCTGATCGCTTCGCTCGGCGACGACACTGCCTCAGGCGAGATGCTCGCGCTGGTGCGCACCATCGCCGAACTGAGCAATAAGGTGACGCTTGATCTGAACGGGCATGACGCGCGCACACCCTCGTTCCTGATCGCTCCCCACGATAGTGACCACGGTGTCCGCTTCGCTGGCGCACCGCTGGGTCATGAGTTCACCTCGCTGGTGCTCGCCCTTCTCTGGACCGGCGGACACCCACCAAAATTAGAGCCTGCGCTTATCGATAGCATCCGAGGGATCGATCAAGCGCTCAGCTTCGAAGTGTTCATGTCGCTTTCGTGTCACAACTGCCCGGACGTGGTGCAGGCACTTTCGCTGATGTCGATTCTGAATCCGCGTATCACGACTGTGGTCATTGAAGGTGGCGTGTTTCAGGATGAGATCCGGCAACGCGAGATCATGGCGGTGCCCATGGTGTTCGAGCGCGGCAAGCCGTTTGGCTCAGGCCGCATGACCTTGGAGGACATCCTCGCTCGTCTTGATACGGGGTCGGTAGCACGCGAGGCAGCCCGCCTCGATTCAAGCGAGCCTTTCGATGTGCTCATCGTGGGCGGGGGCCCTGCCGGGGCTGCGGCAGCGGTCTATGCGGCACGCAAGGGAATCCGGGTGGGAGTCGCCGCCGAACGCTTCGGCGGACAGGTCAATGACACCCTCGGCATCGAGAACTACATCTCGGTACTCGAAACAGACGGACCGCGTTTTGCCACTGCACTGGAGGCCCACGCGCGCACCTACGGGGCTGAGATCATGAACCTGCAGCGTGCGCAGGCACTGATCCCCGCCACCGAACCCGCTGGCCTGATCAAGGTGAAACTCGAAAGCGGCGCCACGCTCAAGAGCCGTTCGGTCATCCTGGCAACTGGCGCCCGCTGGCGAAATGTGAACGTCCCGGGCGAGCAGGAATATCGCAACAAGGGCGTGGCCTACTGCCCGCACTGTGATGGTCCGCTTTTCAAGGGTAAGCGTGTAGCCGTGATCGGCGGCGGTAACTCTGGCGTGGAGGCGGCGATTGATCTGGCAGGCGTGGTCGAGCATGTCACGGTGGTGGAGTTTGCCGGTACGCTCAAAGCCGACGCCGTACTGGTTCGAAAGCTCGAGAGCCTTCCAAACGTGACCATCCGGGTCAATGCTGAGACCACTGAGATCACGGGCGCTTCGGGCAAAGTGAACGGGCTCCGCTATCGCAATCGGCAAACCGGCGAGGCGCACTGGGTGCCACTGGAAGGTGTGTTCGTCCAGATCGGGCTCGTCCCCAACACCGAGTGGCTGCATGGCACAGTGGAACTCAGCAGGTTCGGGGAAGTCGTGGTGGACGCCGGTGGGCTCACCAACGTGCCAGGGGTGTTCGCAGCGGGCGACTGCACCACTGTGCCTTACAAACAGATTGTGATTGCAGCGGGTGATGGAGCAAAGGCTTCATTAAGCGCGTTTGACCACCTCATCCGACAACCCGCTGCTGCGACTGCGGCGACCCGCTCAAACGACACTCAATCTTTACAAACTGAAAGTTGAAATTTGTCTTGCCCTGATCATTGCCTGGTGTCCGAACTGCCTGATTACGCCGGGCGCTAGGCGGTCACCACCACGCAGTGCTCGGGCGGCAACACCATCACCACGCTCTGCCCGGCCTCAAACATTTCCCGCGATGTGCCCTGCACCCGTACGCGCTGGTCACCGGCCATCACCACATACTCAACGATCCGGCCGGAGAACATCAGCCGTTCAATCACGCCGGGAACTTCGTTCAGAACCCCCTGGGGTCTGGCGTGCAATTCGATGTGTTCGGGGCGGATCAGGACACTCACGCCCCCGGTGGTGGCTGCGTTACGCGACTCGCCCTCAACCGCAGCCCCCGCCCAGGCCGGTGCCGACGTGATGGCGTGCAGTCGCCCGAGCGGTGTGTCCACCACCTGCGCGTCATCATCTGCCCCGACCACCGTGCCCTCAAGCAGATCGGCCTGTCCGACAAACTGCGCGGCAAAGCGCGTGCGCGGCCGCAGATAAAGCGCGCGCGGGGGCGCCACCTCAACGACCCGTCCCTCATTCATCACCGCCACCCGATCGGACAGACTCATTGCCTCCTCCTGATCATGGGTGACATAGATGGTGGTGGTGCCCACTCTGCGCTGCAGGTCGCGCAGCTCCACCCGCATCTGCTCCCTCAGCTTCGCATCAAGGTTGGACAGTGGTTCATCGAGCAGCAGGACGCGCGCTTCCTTCACGAAAGCACGGGCGAGCGCCACCCGCTGCTGCTGACCGCCAGACAGCATGGGCGCAGGACGATCGCGGAACGCTGCGAGGCCCACCATCTCGAGCGCGCGCTCCACCCGTCGCCTGGCCTCAACCACAGGCACGCCCTTCGCCTCGAGCGGAAAGGCGACATTTTCGCCCACCGTCATGTGCGGCCAGATCGCGTAGCTTTGGAACACCATTGCAATGTCACGACGATTGACCGGCACCGCGACGCCGCTTGCTGAGGAAAAAACGGTCACGTCAGCGATCCGGATTTCCCCCTCGTCCGGCATTTCCAGTCCGGCGATCGCCCGCAACGTGGTGGTCTTGCCGCAGCCCGAAGGCCCGAGCAGGGTAAAAAACTCGCCAGGCTTCACCGCGAACGACACCTCCCGCACAGCGAACGCGTTGGGGTCCGTCCGGTCATAGCGTTTGCGAAGCTGACTCACCTCAAGCATATTGACTTATCCGTTTGGGCTCATGCGGTCCGCGTGACGCTCCGTGTGGCAAGCACATGCCACAGAGCAAGAATGAGCGCCAGCGCCAGCACCAGCCAGACACCAACCGTGGCCGCACGGGTGGGCTCGCCTCCGGTCCAGTAGTCCCAGAGCAATGTTGGCAGCACCGTGTTGTTGCGACTGGACAGCATGAGCGCCGTGGAAAGTTCGCGCATCGCGTGGGCCAGCACCCAGATCCAGATGGCCGCGACCGCCGGCCAGACCAGCGGCGCGGTGATGCGGGCCAGGACACGAAAGCTCCCAGCGCCTGACGCGCGGGCGGCTTCTTCGAGTTCGGGATGAATCTGCACCATCACGCCATTGGCGAGCCGGCTGCCAAATGACAGGTAGTGGGTGACATAGGCAATCACCAGAATCCAGATCGTGCCGTAGACCGGAAACACCTGATCCAGCGACAGGTAGACGTACACCACGGCCACACCCAGCATCACGCCGGGAATGGCGATCGGCGCGAAAGCCAGGTTATCGATCAGTGTGGCCCCTCGCGGCCGCTGTCGAACCACCAGCCACGACACCACGAGCGAGAGCAACGCCACTGCGGTGGCCGATACGACGGCGATGGTGAGCGAGTTGAGCGAAGCGGTGATCAGGCGGGCGTTGCGGAGAAAGTCCAGGTGATTATCAAGCGTGGCAAGCGACAACGACGCGAGGTTGGGCCTGGTCTGATAGGGCATAAGACTCGCCCAGATCAGAATGGCGAGCGGCGCGACGACCGCCAGCAGGAAGTAGAGGCTCACCGCACCAAACGCCGGCCAGCGCCAGCGGCCAAGTGGCGACTGTCGCGGACGAAAACCCTTGCCGCTTACCGTCCGATAGCGCTGACTCTCACGCGTGAAGCGGAAATAGGCATATCCCAGCACTGCAAGAATCACCAGAAAAAAGCTTCCGAGCGCACTGACCTGCCCGTAGAGCGGCACCCCGGTGGGACTGTCTGCGGTGAGGTAGAAGATTCGGGTGCTCAGCACATAGATTCGGGCGGGCATGCCGAGCGTGCCCGGAATGTCGAACACCACAAAGCACACGATCAGCAAGAACACCGCACACGCCGCAAGCGCTGGCCAGAGGAGCGGCAGCAGCACTTTCCGGATCAACCGCCAGGTGGACGCACCGCTTGCAAGCGCAGCCTCCTCCAGGCTGGGATCCATGTTGCGAAATGCGGGCGCAAGAAACAGGAAGGCCGTGGGCACAAGTGCCAGCGCCTCGACGAAGATCATGCCGGGCACCGAGTACACATTGAACGGTGCCGTGCTCAGGCCCAGTCCATCACGAAGCAGCAGATTGAAGAAGCCCGTGCGGGGCGACAGCAGCATGGCCCAACCGATTGCGAGCAGAACCGGCGGAGTAGCCATCGGCAGGATGACCAGAACCCGAAACGCGCTGCGTCCTGGCAGATCGGTGCGCTCGATCAGCCACGCGAGCCCAGTGCCGAACACGAGGGCAAGCGCGGTCGACCCGAGCGCGAACACCACCGTGGTCGAGAGCAGCGCACCAAAATCGCCCGCCAGGAAGACCTTGCCAAAGTTATCGAGCGTAAAACCGGGCTCGAGCGGAAAGCCGGTGGGTCGAATGCTGCTGATGCCGAGCAGCACCAGCGGCACCACCACCAGGTAGACCAGGAGCAGCGCCACCGCTGCCGCGGTAAGGCGGGCTCCCCAACCGTGCCCGACGGAGGGTGCGCCCGATGCAGGCGCCAACCTCACTTGACGGCTTGGCCGCCGGCAGCGATCGACTTGTTGAAGCGTTCGAACATTTCGAGATTGACCGGCACCTTGTCGGGCGAGAATTCAGCAAGCGCGCGACCCGCGAGCAGCTTTTGCACCTCGGTGCCTTCCACGCCGGCATGACCGCGGCCGGTGGCGGCCTCGTAAACCTTGGCCCCCTCGGGCGTGGCGAGCCAGAGCGCGAGCAGCAAACCGCCCTCGCGGTTCTTGCCCGCAGCGATCACCGCGCTGTGCAGCGTGGTGGTGGGCACCGGGTCAGGGAAATGAAAACGGATCGGAGCGCCTTTTGCGATCGGGACCATGGCGGCGTGATAAAGCCCGAGGCCGACCGGAACCTCGCCCGCACCCACCTGCTGGGCAAGCGGGAACGTGCTTTTGAAGACAAACGGCTTCTGGCGGTTTACCGACTCGATGAACGCTGCGGTTTTCTGTTCGCCCCAAACCGATGCGAGCGACAGCTGCGGCTCGGCGCGAATCCAGAGACCGATCTTGCCCGACCACTTGGGATTGAGAAGGTCGTCCCAGTTTTTGGGCGCCTCGGCATCGGACACCTGCTGCTTGTTACTGAGAAGCACATAGACCGCAGTGGTGCTCGCAATTGTGAACGGCGAGGTGCTAACACTGGCAGGAACCCCCATCGCCTTCCAGTCCTGCTTCACGACCATATCGCGATTGACCAGCTGCCAGATCACCGAGGCGCTGCCAGTCAGCAGGTCAGCGGTTCGGGCATTACCCTGCACCTCCTGGATGACCCGGGCGCCAATGCCCGCCCCGCCCGCGTCACGCGTGTGCTGCAGCTGCACCCCGGGGAAACGCTTCGCGAAGGCCGCAGCGATCTTGTCGGCCTGGTCGGTCGGTGAGCTTTCGTACCAGATCACCGGTCCCTTGGTGCGTGCCTGAGCGGCGAGCTGGTCCAGCGACGCAACCGGTATCTGAGCCAGCGCAGCGGGCGAGGCGGCGATGGTCAGGGCGGCTGCCAAAAGCGAGCGGCGGGTGAAATCGGGGGTCACTTGTGTCTCCGTATGTTCGAAAGGGTTCCGCTGCGAAGGTAGTGGAGATTTGTCTCGATGTCCATCATTCCAACCAACGGCCCGCACGCACTCAGTGCGCGCCGCGCCCCTCAGCGCCGGTCATGTGACGGTGCGATCCGTGCTGATTGCGGATGAGACGCTGCGGCCCAAGCGAACCGATCACCATGCCCACCGCTGCCATGGCAAACCCCGCCAGTTGCGGCGGGAACACCTCGCCCAGCCCGGCGAGCAACAGGATGCCCCAGGTGGCAAGCCCCAGCACAATCGCAAATACCGCTCCCTGGGTAGTGGCCCGCGGCCAGAAGAGGCCCGCCACCAGTGGCACGAATGCGCCCACCAGGGTGACCTGATAGGCACCCGACACCATCTCGTAGATGGGCGTGCCCTCGAGCGCAATCGCGTAGGTGCACACGCAGCAGGCAAACACCAGCACCGCAATCCGCATGGTGAGGAGTTCCTGCCTGTCACTGATCCGGGGCTTGAATTGTCGCCAGATATTTTCAACAAACGTGACGGAGGGCGCGAGCAACGTGGCCGAGGCGACGCTCTGCAGCGCTGCCAGCAGAGCACCAAAGAAAAGCACCTGCATGACGAGCGGCATTTTTTCGAGTACCAGCGTGGGCAGCACTTTCTGCGGATCTTCAGCGATCAGTTCAGCCGCCTTCTCCGGCATGATGATGAGCGCGCTCGTCACCAGGAACATGGGCACCGAGGCAAACAGGATGTAGCAGATGCCGCCGATCACCGGGCCACGCGTGGCCGCCTTTTCATCGCGCGCCGACATCACGCGCTGGAAGACATCCTGCTGAGGGATCGAGCCGAACATCATGGTGATCGCTGCAGCGATGAAGAACATGATCTCAGTGAAGCTGGGCTCGGGGAAGAACCTGAACAGATCCTTGCTCGCCGCAAGCTCGATCACCTTATCGGCGCCGCCAGCAAGATTAGCTGCAAAGATGGCGATCGCCGACAGCCCAACCACCAGGATGATCATCTGCACAAAGTCGGTGACCGCCACTGACCACATGCCGCCAAACAGGGTGTAAGCAAGAATGACCGTGGTGCCAATGATCATTCCCATCGCGATGGGAATGGCGCCCCCCGACAGCAGGTTGAACACCAGCCCCAACGCCGTGACCTGCGCCGAGACCCACCCCAGGTAGCTCATGATAATGATGAGCGAACAGGCAACCTCCACCCCGCGCCCATAGCGCTCGCGGTAATAGTCGCTGATGGTGAGGAGCGTCATCCGGTAGAGCTTGGCGGCAAAAAAGAGGCCGACCAAAATGAGGCAACTGCCGGCGCCGAATGGATCTTCGACCACTGCGCCCAGTCCACCCTCAACAAATTTCGCGGGGATACCGAGTACAGTTTCCGATCCGAACCAGGTTGCAAAAGTGGTCGTGACGATCATGATCATCGGCAGATGACGACCAGCCACTGCGAAGTCAGCGGTGGTCTTGACGTTCTTGGCGGCCCACAGACCGATCGCGATCGTGCAAAGCAGATAAGCAACTACAAACCCAAGCAGCATGACAAAACCCGATTTGTGTGAGGGAAAGGCCGAAGAATCGGGCCCGGCGACCCCGGTCAGGGCGTTCGCGCGACCAGCCACAGGGCGATCTGCGGAAACACCATCAGCAAAATGATCGCAACAATGTAGACGAGAAGAAAGGGCATGACGCCCTTGAACACATCGGTGATCGGTCCCGGATTACCGCGCATGCCCTGCAGTACATAGAGCACGGTGCCGTCGGGAGGACTGATCAACGCAATCTCGACCAGCATCGTCACGACCACGCCGAACCAGATCGGATCGTAGCCGAGCGCCTTGACGACCGGAAAGATGACCGGAATTGTCGTCACGATCATCGAAAACCCTTCCATGAACGTGCCGAGCGCGAGATAAAACCCCACGATTAGCGTCATGATCATCCAGGAAGGAACGGGCAGGTCAGAGACCGCCTGAGACAGGGCTCGCGGGACGCCGAGCGCACTGAAAATGTAGTTGAGAAGATAGGCGCCGCACAGGATGAGTCCGATGAATGCAGTGGTGCGCGCAGCCGCTTTGGCGGACTCATTGAGCATGGACAGCGTCAGCCGCCCGGCGAGTGCCGCTGCAACGATCGCCGCCACCACACCGAGCGCGGCCGATTCGGTGGGTGTGGCCAGACCCGAATAAATCGTGCCCAGCACGATCGCGATCAGAATCAGGGTGGGCAGCAGATCGAGGAGACCCTTGAGCTTCACCGCCAGCGGGATCGCATCGGGCCGCGGGAGGGGATTACGGACACCATGCCACAGGATGAGGAGCGTGAAGAGCAGCACCACCAGGATGCTGGGGCCGATCGCCGCGGTGTAGAGCGCACCCACCGAGGTCTCGGTGATCAGCCCGTACACAATGAAGGTTATGCCCGGCGGAATGAGATTGCCGAGCGCCCCGCCAGCCGCTAGAGACCCCAGCACCATGGGCTGCGAGTAGCGGGTATCGCGAAAGTAAGGCAGGGCCACCGAACCCATGGTGGCGGCCGTGGCCACGCTCGAGCCCGAGATGGCCGAAAACACGCTGGAGGCGGCAATGTTGGTGTGCAGGAGGCCGCCCGGCACCCGCTGCAGCCACAGGTTGAGCGAGCGGTAGAGGCGATCGGACAATCCCGCCCGCAACATGATCTCGCCCATCAACAGAAACAGCGGCACTGCGACCAGCACGAAATTGGTAGTGGGCCCCCAGACCATCTGGCCAATGAAGTT
>JALREG010000276.1 GCA_023253905.1 Burkholderiaceae bacterium | reverse complement strand
GCATCCAGTCCGTCGGCGGGCATCATTTCGCCGTGGGCGCGATACCAGTCGCCGCCCCAGCCAAAGTCGGTGAAGCTGAACTCGAGCGTGCCGAGCGCGCGGGCGAGCATCTCGAGCACTTCGCGGCCAGCGGGGATCACTTCCTTGCCGATCCCGTCGCCCGGAATGGTTGCAATGCGATAGCGTTTCATGGTGTCTGACCGATTGAGAAGAAAACTGAGCAGCGCGTGGCGCAGGTCGATGTGGGGGGGTTGCGTAATACCGGACGATATTGGGATTGTCGCGGGACGGCAACCCGGTGCGGTCCAGGGGGCGTGATGCGTACTTGCCGCGGAGCGTGCTCACGCGTAGGGTTGGTTGCGGCGTCGTTGCGTAGCGCGGCGTCCTGAGACAGAGACCTGAACAGGAGCTGAAATGGATCTTGGTATCCGATCCCGGCGGGCGCTGGTCTGCGCGTCCTCACAGGGGCTGGGGCTTGCCTGCGCGACCGCCCTCGCGCGCGAAGGCGCCGAAGTGTTCCTCAATGGGCGCAATGCTGGGCGGCTCGAGGAGGCTGCCCGATCGATACTGTCGGCAACGGGTGCCACCGTCAGGACGGTGCTGGCCGACATCACGACCGACGCGGGTCGCCAGACGCTTTTCGACACCTGTACCGATCTGGATATCCTGGTGAACAACAATGCCGGACCACCGCCAGGGCAATTGTCAGACTGGGACCATGACGCCTGGATTCGGGCGCTGGAGGGCAACATGCTCGCGCCCATTCTGCTGATTCGCGGCTTTCTGCCCGGCATGCGGGCGCGAAAGTTCGGCCGGATCGTGAACATCACCTCGGCCATGGTGAAGAGCCCGCGCGCGCACATGGCGCTCTCCACCTCGGCGCGCACCGGGCTCACGGCTTTCAGCAAGTCGATGTCGTTTGAGGCAGCGGCTGACAATGTCACCATCAACAACCTGCTTCCCGAGCGAATCGATACGCCCCGCCAGGCCTTTCTGGCTGAGCGGCTCATGAAGATGCACGGCATTAGCCGCGACGAAGCGCGCCAGCGGATCGCGGATTCAATTGCCGCCAAGCGTTTTGGCCGTCCAGAGGAATTTGCTGATGCCTGTGCCTATCTGTGTAGCGCTCAGGCGGGCTTCATCTCGGGCCAGAACCTGCAGTTGGACGGGGGGTCGTATCCTGGGCTGATCTGATGCCGGGTGCGCGTTCGCGGCCTGCTGTAAGCACTAAGCGGCGGCTTCGGTTCGCGCCCACTCACGCAGCACAAAACGCTGAAGCTTTGCGTTTTCCGTGCGGGGCAGCGCGGTAACGAAGCGCACCCGCCGCGGGTACTTATAGGGGGCGAGCCGGTCGCGCACAAAGTGCTGAAGCTCGCTTGCGAAGGCGTCGTTACCCTCGCGAAGAGCCTTGCATACCACAAAGGCCATGACCACCTGGCCCCGTCCCGGGTCGGGCGCCCCCACCACGCCACATTCCGCGACATCGGGGTGGGTGAGGAGAACGTCTTCCACTTCGGGGCCGGCGATGTTGTAACCCGCGCTGATGATCATGTCGTCGGTGCGCGATTGGTACCAGAAGTAGCCGTCGGCATCCATTAGATAGGCGTCACCCGTCAGGTTCCACCCGTCTTGAACATAAACGCTCTGCCGCGGGTCATCGAGGTAGCGACACCCGGTTGGACCGCGTACCGCCAGCCGCCCGATCGTGCCCGGTGGCACCGGCTGGCCCTGGTCATCCAGAATGACCGCCTCATAGCCCGGTACCACACGACCGGTGGCGCCGGCGCGCACTTCGCCTGGCCGGCAGCCGATGAAGGCATGGAGCAGCTCGGTGGATCCCAGGCACTCGGTCATTTCAAGACCCGTGGCGCCATGCCACTGCGCCCGGGTATCGGCGGGCAGCATTTCGCCCGATGACACCGTGATGCGAAGCGAGCGTAGCGTGTCTCGTCGCGCAAGGGCGGCCATTCTTCGGTAGAGCGTTGGGGCTGTAAAGCAGATGCTGGCCTGATGCTGAGCAATGCCTGCGAGGAGTGACTCGGCAGTCCACTGCGGCTCGAGCACGGCCGAGGCGCCAGCGCGTAGCGGAAAGATCAGCAGTCCGCCCAGCCCGAACGTAAAGGCAAGGGGTGGGGTGCCAATGAATACATCATCAGGCCCGGGCGCAAGCAGATGCCGCGACAGCACGTCAGCGATCAACAGGCAGTCGCGATGAAAATGCAGGGTTCCTTTCGGCTGACCGGTGGTACCCGATGTAAAGGCGATGAGGGCGACGTCGTCCTGAGCGGTGTCGGTAGCTGAAAAAGGCGTGCCGTGCGCGGCCATCGCGTCTTCGAGCCGGTGAGGCTCAGCGGTCGTTGCGCCGTAGCCAAGCACGGGTCCGGAAGACGGGCGCGCACTGCGGACCTCGTTCCATGCATCCAGAAGCCCCGCCTCGCAGAGTGCGGCGCTGACCTGCGCGCGCTCGGCAATGACTGCAAGCTCGCGAGCGCGCAGTAACGGCATGGTGGTCACCGCGATGCAGCCGGCCTTAAGCACAGCCAGCCAGCAGGCGGCGAGCATCGGGTGGTTGGCGCCGCGCAGTAGCACGCGGGCGCCGGTGGGGAGGCGGAAATCGGAGCGGAGGACGTGAGCGATCCGATCCACGTGGTCGGCGAGCTCGGCGTAGGTCCAGGTGAGGCCCGCGCCGCGAAGCGCAACGGCGCTGCCGCGGCCTGCATGCAGCTGGGTATCGATCAGTTCGACCGCTGCATTCAGACGCTCGGGGTACGTGACGCCTGGGGGCGGAGGCAGTAGCTGCGGCCAGGTATCAGGCGGTGGCAGCCGGTCGCGGGCAAAGCTGTCCTGGTGGCCGCTCTGCAGCATGCGGGTTGATGACATGGATGCGCTGAGGGTTGTGCTGGACGGGGCGCAGGCTACTGTTCGAGCCCGGCGGGCGCGTCTTTCCAGGCGGGCGCAACGAGCCTGCGCTTGCCGTCGTGTGACATGCGGATACCAGGTTCGTCGAGCTCCTCGCGGTCCCAGAGCTGGCAGGTCACCTGCTTGTGCTTCTGGTCGAGGCCCTCGCAGTAATTGGTGTATTCGCACAAGCGCACCGCGTCAGCCCGTCCGAGCAGGGTTTTGAGCGCCCAGTCGGGATCAGCGAGGCTTTGCCGCGCAGTGCCCACCACATCGCAGTCGCCCGCGGTGAGCATGGCCTCTGCAAACTCGAAATTGTGAACGCCGCCGGTACACACGACAGGCGTCGCGCATCCCGCTGCATGAATCGCCTGGCGAATCCGGGCGGTCGCCGCACGGTTGCGGCCGAAGGGTCCTTGCGTGTCGGACAGATATTGCGGCATGCATTCATAGCCGCTGCGTCCGGTGTAGGGATAGGCGGCCTGCCCGACCGAAGGCTGCTTGGCATCGTCAAACTTGCCCCCGCGGCTGGTGGAGAGGAAGTCCATGCCCGCGAGCGCGAACTGGACGCCATACCAGAGGCTGTCATCGACCTGCGTGCCGCCGTCGATACATTCCTCGGCCAGAAAGCGGCAGCCCACCGCATAGTCGCTACCGACTTCGCTTCGAACCGCGTGATAAACCTCGAGCGGCAGACGAACGCGCGCCTCGCGGCTGCCGCCATAGCCATCGGTCCGCTGGTTGGTGGTGGAGAGAAACGACGCCATGGTGTAGGCGTGGGCATAGTGCAGCTCGACCCCATCAAAGCCCGCATCACGGGAGCGCCGCGCAGCCTGCGAAAAGAGCGAAGGCAGCTCCTGGGGTAGCGACTGGATATGGGGCAGATGCAGATCATTGACCGATTCGCGAGCGCCAAATTCCAGGCTCTGGCGATCGCGCGGATCGAGCACCTGAGCCCAGCCTGCAGCGCCGAGCGCAAGCAGCGCTTCGCGCGCGGCGGACTCGCTCAGCCCGGTGAGTCCGGCGCGCGCGAGCAGCGCCGGCGTGATCACGAGGTGACGTTCAAAAAAAGTACGCGGATCGGGGCGTCGGCGGATCCGCAGAAAATCGATGATCTGAATGAGCAGGCGCGTATGACCACTGCTTGCCTCGTTGACCGCCCGGCTGAGCCGGCGCAGGCCGTCTACGTAGCGGTCGTCGCCAATTCGGAGGAGTGGCCCGCTTGGCACGTCGCGAATGCCGGTGGCTTCGATGACGATGGCCCCGGGACGGCCCTTGGCGAATCGGGCGTACCACTGGATGACGTCTTCGGTGACTTCGCCGTCTTCGTTAGAACGCCAGGGCACCATCGCCGGCACCCAGGTGCGATGACGAAGCGTGAGCGGGCCAAGTGCGACGGGACTGAACAGCTGCGAGGCCCGCGCCTGGTCAGCGGTGGGAATCCGGCCGCGTGCGGGCTCGAAGCGGATTCGCTCAGCGGGTTTCCACATGGGCGAGCTCCTGGCGGTGGCGGGCGTGAGGGTAGGGCATGTAGCGTTACTTTCCTGGCAAAAATAACCGTGGCAGAGTGCGGGTTCGATTTTACCGGCGCAGGAGCAGGATGATGGCCGATTGTCCAAGACGCGAGTTCAACCGCTGGTTGACCGCGCTCACCACCGGGGCCGCACTGGCACCGCTTGCCGCGCGTGCGCAGGGGCCTGACTGGCCGTCCCGGCCGGTGAAGATTCTGGTGGGGTTCACACCGGGGGGCGTTCCCGATATCGCGGCACGAACCCTTTCGCAGCGGCTCTCAGAGCCCTGGAAGCAGCCGATTGTGGTGGAGAACCGCCTGGGCGCGGGCAGCAACGTGGCCGCGCAGACCGCAGCGGCTGCGCCAGCCGATGGCTACACGCTGCTGTCGGTGTCGTCCGCTCATGCCGTGGCGCCAGCGATTTACGCCCGGTTGCCCTTTGACCCCATTCGTGACTTCGCGCCCATCTCGCTCACCGCGACCGGCCCCGCACTGGTGGTGGTGGCGCCTGATCTGCCAGTGAAGACCATGGCCGATATGGTGGCGCTCGCGCGGTCAAAGCCTGGGCTCTACAACTACGCATCGGCGGGTGTGGGCTCGGGCGCCCATTTTGCGGTGGAGTTGCTGCGAAGTCAGACCGGGATCGATCTGGTTCATGTTCCGTTCAAGGGCATTCCCGAGGCCCTCAATGAAACCATCGCTGGCCGCACGCACCTGTTCGTCTCGCCGTATGCAAGCGCCATCAATCTGGTCCGACAGGGTAAGGCCCGCGCAATCGCCGTCACCAGCCTCAGTCGGATGCCCGAGACGCCTGACCTGCCCACCGTGGCCGAATCCGGGATTCCGGGCTATGAGTGGGTGTTCTGGTACGGTTTGCTTGCGCCTGCGGGCACCCCGCGGGCCATCATTGACCGGATCCAGGTCGATGTGGCCGCCGTGCTTGCGCAGCCCGACGTGCAGCAACGCTTTCGCTCGCTGGGCACCGAGGCCGTGTCCAGCACGCCTGAAGCCTTCGCCAAACTGATCGCCGCAGAAGTGGCGAGCTTCACCCGGCTCGCGCGCGCGGGCAATATCCGCGCTGATTGACGCTTTTGCGCTGAGCATCACCATGCCCCATGTCCGAATCGCCGATCTTGATGTGCACTACGAAGTGGCAGGCGAGGGGCCGTGGCTCACGCTCGCGCATCCGCTTGCCGCCGATCTTCGTATCTGGGCGCTGCAGATGCCGCTTCTGCTCAGGTATTTTCGGGTCCTGCGCTTTGACGCACGGGGCCATGGTGAAACATCCGCGACGCCCGCGCCTTACACGCTCGAGCAACTCGCTGATGATGCCCTCGGGCTTTTCGATCATCTGGGCATCACCCGAACGCACTGGATCGGCCTTTCCATGGGCGGGATGGTGGCGCAGGCGATTGCACTCAGGCGACCGGGCCTTCTCGATCGGATCGTACTGGCCGATTCCACCAGCAGGCGCCCAGCCAATGCCGCGGCAATCTGGGCCGAGCGGATTGCGTTGGCGCGGGCCCATGGCATGTCGGCCATCGTAGCGCCCACCCTTGAGCGCTGGTTCACGCCCGCGTATCGCGAGGTGAATCCTGACCTGATGGAGTGGGTGGCCGACCAGATCAGCGCGACCAGCCTCGAGGGGTACTGCGGCTGCTGCGCGGCCATTTCGCAGATCGACATGCTCGATCGATTAAAAGAAATCGATTCGCCCGCGCTCATCATGGCAGGTGATCGTGATCACTCCACGCCGCCAGAAATGTCCAAGCAGATGAGCCGCAACTGGCGCGGGTCCACGTACTGCACCATTCCCGACGCAGCCCATATCGGCAATGTTGAGCAGGCCGATTTCTTTAACCGTCAGGTGGCAGCGTTTCTTGGCGTTTGATCAATTGCGCGTCACTCAGTTCACGCGAAAGCGATTCAGCGTGTCGCGCCTTACCGAGATACCCAGTCCGGGGTGATCGCTGATTAAAACGCCTCCGTCCTGCATCTCAATGGGGGTGGTCACCAGATCGCGCCGAAATGGATGTGACGACCGGTCGTACTCCAGAACCGGGTCGCGCGCAAACAGCGAATGATGTGCAACCGGCAGCGCCGCGATCAGTTGCAGTGAGGCTGCCTGCGCGACCGCCGAGCCCCAGACGTGGGGATTGACTTCGATCCCGTGCGCCTGAGCGAGCGTGGCGATATGACGGGCAGCGGTGATTCCTCCGCATGATCCCAGGTCGGGCTGCGCTATATCAACGGCGTGCCGACCCAGCAGTTCCCGAAAACCGAACAACGAGTGTTCGTTTTCCCCACCCGCAATTGGCGTACGAAGCTTGGCGCGCAACTCGCAGTAGCCGTCGATGTCTTCGGGTGCCACCGGCTCCTCGTACCAGCGTAACGCTTGATCGTCGAGTGCATAGCCCAGCCTGAGCGCTTCGGTGCGACCATAGGCGTGGTTGGTATCCACCATTAAAGTGACGCCACGTCCCTCGACGGCGCGCGTAATGCGGTTCATGACCGCAATATCATCGTCAATGCCGTAGCCGAGCTTTACCTTCATCAGCCGGAATCCCGCAGCATGATGGGCCAGAGCCTCGTCCGCCAGCCGGTCGGCCTCACCTTGACCTTGGATCCGATAAAAGCCGGTGGCATATGGCTGAACGCTTCTCCGGAATGCGCCTCCCAGCAGCTGGTAGACCGGTACGCAATGGTGCTGACCAGCGATATCCCAAAGTGCCATGTCGATCGCGCTGATGGCGGCCATCACTGAGCCCTTGCGGCCATAGTCGCGGGTTTGGTGATACATGCGATGCCACAACACTTCAGTGTCCAGTGCGCACGCACCCACCACTAACGGCGCCAATGCATGGTCGATCGCCGCGGCCGCGATCTGCGGCGGCTCGAGTCCCTGCGCGAAGGCCTCGCCCCATCCGGTGAGGCCCGTATCGGTGCTGACTTCGACCAGCGTGGCCGAGCGGCGCCTGACCCAGCCTTGCGAAAACGCGAACGGCTGCTCAAGCGGGCTTTGCAGGACGTGGACGGTGACCGCGGTGACGCGAGGGGGCATGGTCATGATCACTCCGAGCGCATGGTCATGGCTTCCAGCGCCGGGTAGGGGCCATCGACGAGCGTGTGCTGAGCCAGCACGGTCTCGCGAAGCTTCTTTCTGCTCACCTTACCCTGCGGGTTTCTCGGCAGCGCCGCCATTTCAACGAAAAGGCGCGGGCGCTTGTGTCGGGACAATACGTTCACGCGTGAATCCAGTTCTTCGCGCCAGCCGTCTCGGGGCTGTTCAATCACGGCAATGATGATCTCTCCCCAATAATCGGACGGAAGCGAGGTGATCGCTGCCTGGTTGCAGGTTCGCATGCCCGCCAGCGCCGATTCGACTTCATCGGGGTTGACCCGATAACCGCCGGTCTTGATGACATCGGCAACCCGACCGGTGAGCCAGAGCCTGCCGCGCGAATCCAGTACGCCCAGGTCTCCGGTGGCATGCCAGCCGTCCGGTTCATGCGGCCGGAAGCCGTCGGCCGTGATGAGTCCATCCGACTGCTGGCTTGCCCGTAGCCACACTTCGTCCTCCTCGCCCGTTGCGCGTGAGGCCTCATGGGGATGACCGATCCGGATTTCGACGCCGGGTGCTGGCCAGCCCGTGCAGCTGCCGCCAGCGGCCGGGGCCTCGGCGAAGGCCGCATCGATCTCGGTAAAGGTGAGCGTGGTGATGGGGTTGATGCACTCGGTCTTGCCATAGGTGATACGCACCACCGGACCGAACATCTGCCTCGCGCGTTCATAGAGCCCTCGAGCAAGCGGTTGCGTGCCGGTGAAGATGCAGCGCAGCCCCGGGAGGCTCGCACCATCGAATGCGCCCACCAGCTTGGCAAGTACCGTGGGAGGCGCGAACATGGCTTCATACGTGCCCGACTCGAGAAGCGGTCGCACCCGAGCGGGGTCAACACCATCGTGCAGGGTGACTTCGCCCCCGCAGTCGAACCACGCGGCGCTGAGCAGGCCGGAACCGTGGACAAACGGTGTCATCAAAAGGATCTTTGAGCCGGGCTGCGGCATGAACGGTAGACACGCCTTCTGCAGCTGCTCACCGATCCAGCGACGGCCATGTGAAGCCAGCACACCCTTGGGGCGGCCGGTTGTGCCCGAGGTAAAGAGGATGCGACCAGGGGTTGATCCCGGTACAGGATGAAGTGTTTCGCTGCGGTCGTGAAGAGGAATGTCGGCCGACATCATGACCTGAAGCCCCGCCTCGGCTGCGACCACAGCGCGCTGCTCGCGCGTGATCAAAACCTCCGCGGCAGAGACCTGCGCGCACCAGCGGATCTCGTCGGCGGTGTAGCCCCAGCCTAGCGGTACCTCGGCCAGGCCGGCAAGCTTGAGACCAAAGCTCACCCAGATCGCTTCCAGGCTGTTAGGAAGGAGGCTCGCGACCGGTGTCCCTGGCTGGAGGCCTTGGGCGAGGAGGTGGACCGCCACGGCATGCGCGCGCGCACTGAACTCGGCGTAGCGCATGGCGTTGCCCTGGCCATCGCGCGCGGCGATGCGATCGCCGAACCGGGCAGCGAGCGTACGGAGTTGGCCCGACCAGTCGACCTGAGCAAGCGGCGGGATGGAGGAATGCACGACGTTTGCGCTCCGCTTCAGCCATGAAACAGTTGGGCGACCCGGGGGAGTTCTGGTAGCCGGTTCAGCCGCTCGAACACCGCCTCTGCATCGAGGTCGCGCGCGGCGCGGGTGCAGTCGAAAAATTTTGCCTTCAGATCGGCGGGCTTGAGCGGCAGCATGGCATTGCCGCGCGCAAAACGCAGATCGCCAGAGGCAAGCACCTGCCCATCGGTGAGCTCGATCTCGATGCGATCATTGAGGGCAAACACGGGTTCGTGGGGGCAGCGTTCGCCGTCAACCGCCTGGATCTTTACGCGCTCCATGAGGCGTTGAACCAGCGGCTGGTTCACGAAGCCATCGGTCAGTTCAGCCAGCCCCACGCTACGCGCCGCGAGCGAAGAGGCCACCGCAAACTCGAGGCTGAATTTGGCTTCAAGCCCTGTGACCGGGCGATGATTGCGCAGCATCGACGCCTGTGCGACGCCGATCCAGGCCCGCACTTCGCGCACCGACTCCGGCTTAAGGTCGTGGGCCTGAGCGAGGTCGATCACCGCATCAATCACCCGGTGGGTGGCATAGCAGATCGGATATTTTTTGATCGACAGCCCGGTATCGAGAATACCGAGCGGCCGGTTTTGCGTGATCACGGGCGCGTCGAGGTCGACGTTTCCCTTTGGCGAGAGCGCGGCAAGATAGCCCGCATGATGCTCGAGCGCATCGTCAGCCGCAGTGAGCCCAGCTTGGGCCAGATGCGCGGCCTCGATGCCCGCGGCGGCGGCGCGGCCGGCGTGGAGCGGCTTGGTCATGGTGCCGAAATTGGCCACCAGACCGGCGGCGAAACTGCCGGCGAGCGAGAGCGCATGACGAATCCGGTCGGCGGGAAGCCCGCGCAGATGAGCGGATGCCGCCGCCGCAGCGACCGTACCGAGCACCGCCGTGGGATGCCAGCCTTTCAGATGGTAGGCATCCGGCTCACGGCGGAACAACTCGCTCCAGACCTCATAGCCCACCAGATACGCACGTACTGCTTCGGCGCCGCCCAGGCCTAACGCCTCGGCCTCCGCCAACACGGTGGGTACCAGGACGGTGCTGGGATGCCCGCCCATTGCGACATCATCGAAATCAAGCGCATGACCGGCTGTGCCATTGATGAGTGCCGCGTCGGCACTGGCCGCGCGTCCCGTGCCGGCCAGCACGGTGGCCTCGCGCGCGGTGGAGCCCCGGGCGGCCACAAACCGCGTGACCATTCCCACAACAGGCTCCTCGCGACCCGCGATCAGGGTGGCGGTTGTGTCGATAAAGCCGCTCTGCGCGATCTCGACCGCACGGCCAGACAAGGCGCCTATTCCAGGCGCGTGGACAAATTCTGCAAGGGATCGGGTAAGTCCTGGCATGCGGGGTTCTCGTCTGAAAATGAAAGGGGGCGCGGTGTGGCGATCTGCCCTGAACCTGGGGGCGATCACTCCATCCCGAGTAGTTTGTAGATCCGCCGGGTGTATGCGCCGAATGCCGCCTGCGTTTTCATATCCAGCGTACGGGGGTGCGGCAGATCGATGTCGAAGTTGTCCGCCATCTTGGCGGGCCCGGCGGTGAGGACCACGACCCGGGTGCCCAGAAATACCGCCTCCGAAATGCCGTGCGTGACGAAGATGATGGTCTTGCCCGCCTCTTTCCAGATCCGCAGCAGTTCCAGGTTCATTTTCTCGCGGGTGAGCGCATCCAGCGCACCGAAGGGCTCATCCATCAGGACCAGTTTGGGGTCGTGAACCAGTGAACGGGCAATCGCCGCGCGCTGCTGCATGCCACCGGAGAGCTCATAGGGATACTTCGATTCGTTTCCGGCGAGCCCGACCAGCGCCAGCAGGTCGCGGGCCCGGTCGCGTGACTCGGCCATGGGCAAGCCGAGAATCTCGGCGGGCAGCAGCACGTTTTCCAGAATGCGTCGCCATTTGAGCAGCAGAGGCTGCTGAAACACCATGCCGATGTCGCGTGCCGGGTCGAACGGATGCGTGGTCGACCCGATGGAGACCTCGCCGCCGTCGTGCGGGTGAAGCCCTGACAGGATCTTGAGCAACGTTGACTTGCCACAGCCGGACGGACCAACCAGCGATACGAGTTCGCCTGGCATCACATCAAATGTGGCGTCGGAGATCGCCAGATGCTCGCGCTTTCCGGTGCGATAGACCTTGCGAACCCCTTTCAGGCGGATGAACGGCGTTGCGATGTCTTGCATGGAGCGCGGGTGTCCTTTGGCGGCGATGACAAGCGGACGGTATCGTAGACCGAGCCAGGGATAGCCGCCAGCGAAACGTCGACTCTGCGGTCCGCGCGATGTCTGGGGTATCGTTGCGCATCAGGCTGAATTTCCCCGGGGAGCACGATGGGTTTTCAGGTTAACTGGGCGCGCGACGACTATTCGCGGATCCCGCACTGGCTCTATCACGACGAGGAGGTGTACCGCCTTGAGATGGAGCGTATCTTTCGCGGCCCGCTCTGGCACTACCTGTGCCTGGAGGCCGAGGTGCCCGAACCCGGCGACTTCCGCACCACCTGGGTGGGGGATACGCCCGTTGTGGTAACCCGCGACCGTAGCGGCGAACTGCACGCCTGGGTAAATCGCTGCTCGCACCGCGGCGCAACCATCGTCCGTAAGGTTCAGGGCAACGCCACCGACCATGTCTGCATCTATCACCGCTGGTGTTATTCCCCAAGCGGTGATCTGACCGGCATTCCGTTTCGACGCGGCCTCAAGGGCGAGGGCGGCATGCCTGCCGATTTCAGCCCGGCGTCGGTAGCGCCCAAAAAACTCCGTCTGGTCAATTTTCACGGCGTGCTGTTCGGAACGTTTTCCGAGGCCTGTGAATCGATCGAAGACTTCCTGGGCGATTTCGGCACCGGCATGATTCGACGCTTCATGCACAAGCCGATCCGCATCCTCGGCTATTCGCGCCAGCTGATTCACGGCAACTGGAAGCTCTACGCCGAGAACCTCCGTGATACCTATCACGCAAGCCTGCTGCATGAGTTCTTCGTCACCTACGGCGTGGATCGGGCCACGCAGAAAGGCGGCGTCAAGATGGATGCCCGGCACCGGCACAACATGAACCATGCGTATGCGGCCTCCGACACCCAGGATGAGGCCCGCGCAGCCTACGCCGGCACCGCGGGCGTCGAACTCGACCGAATGCGGCTACGGGATCAAAAACTTCTTCAATACATTCCTGAATTTGAAGACGGTATGAATCTCGCTGCGCCCACTTTTTTTCCCAGTTCGATCATCATTCAGATCAACAACACGCTGGGTACCCGGCACATTCGTCCGAAAGGGGTCGATCAGCTGGAGGTGTTCCAGACGTTGTTTGGCTATGAGGACGACACGCCCGAGATGACCCGGCATCGGCTCGTTCTCGCTAATCTGGTCGGACCCGCGGGGCTGGTCAGCATGGAAGACGGTGAGGCGATCGAGATCGCGCATCGCACCAGCGCGAGCGCGCCCGCTGGTAGCTCGAGTGTGGTCGAGATGGGAGGGCGCGGACCGCTTCGCGATCTGGCGCACCGCGTCACGGAAACACCCATCCGCGGCTTCTGGTCGTATTGGTCGGAGCTGATGGGTGTGGAGCCGGAAGGAGGCGTGCGATGAGTGTGACGGCGGCCATTCCACAAGAGGTACGCAATGCGGTGTCCGACCTGTTGGCCGAATATGGCATGGCGCTCGATCAGGATCGGCTAGAAGATTGGGCGACGCTTTTCACCGACGACTGCGACTACCGGGTCATCAGCCGGGAAAATGAGGAGCAGGGGCTGCCCAACGTGATGATCTGGTGCGACAACCGGGATATGCTCCTCGATCGCATCGAGTCGTACCGGCATGTCAATGAATACAACCTGCACTGGGACCGGCACGTGATCGGATTGCCGCGTCACTTTGGCCAGGTCGAGGGACTATGGCAGGTCGAAGCGTCTTACAGTGCGTTTCAGACCGATCCTGAAGGCGCGACAAGGCTCTTCTCGGTGGGCCGCTATCGGATGGGCCTGCGAGTGATATCGGGCGTGGCACGGATCCGTTCGGCAGTGGTGGTGGCCGATACCGGTCTCATTCCGACGCTGCTGGCCACGCCGCTTTAAGGCCTCGGCAGGAGTCTTCATGAAGCCTGCCACCCGCCAGCGTTCTGCACAGGACTCCAACCATGACAGCCGGTGAGCGGTCGTTGAATTTGAAAATTTTCGAAGCCTGCGACACGCCGGCGCCGGCGTTTGCGGCCGCGCTTCTTGGCGATTTTGGCGCCCAGGTCACGGTGATCGAATCGGCCGAGGGGTCAGGGCTGCGGCGGCTGGGATCGAAGCAGGTACAGGAGGTCTGGTGGCCGATCATCGGGCGAAACAAGCGTTCGCTGGTGCTCGACGCTGCCCACCCTGATAGATCGCAGGCGCTGGAGGCGATCGTACGTGCCGCCGATCTCCTCATCACCGACGACTCCCTCTGGGGGCTTGCACTGCGCGAGGCGGCTGAGCGGGTCGACCATCAGGCGCTGGTGGTTCGACTCTTCAGCCCTGGGGCAGACCATCTTGATACCTTCGCGGGCAGTACCGACCCCCGGTTCGCGGGCCTTGCGACCGGCGTCGTCGCGCTCACCGGCCATCCGCACGGCGTGCCCATCCAGGCCGAGTTTCCGCTCGCCGATACCACCAGCGGCATGATGGCGGCCACCGCCGCGCTGTTCGAGCTTCGCCGGGCGCGCCTGGCGGGCGCTCGGCCCGTGCCCATCGAACTCGGGCTCCATGAGACCTTACTCCGGATGAATGAATGGCAGCTGCAGGTGGCCTCTGTGCAGGGGCATGCCGAGCCGCGTAACGGCAACCGGTTCCCCATGAACTGGAATCTCGGCAATATTTTCAGTACGCAAGATGAGCGCTTGCTCACGGTGTCTGCCGCCACGCCGAGCGTGGCGGACCGGATGCTCAACATGGTGGGGGGCGAAGCGCTTCGTACTGACCCCCGATTCAACACGCCCCAGGCGCGTCGCGACAATATGGATGAACTCGATGCGCGGATCGCCGAATGGATGGCCGCACGTGATGCCGACACGGCGATGCGCGAAGTGCTGGCAAACGATGTCGTGGTGGGGCCGCTCTTTGATGCAGCCGAGTTGCTTCGCGATGAACACATCGCCGCGCGCGGCGATATCGTGCGCGTCGCCGACGGTCGCGGTGGCGAGCTCCCCATGCCAGCGCCGCTCCCGCATCTGTCATCGCTGCCGGGCCGCGTACGGCACGCAGGCCCTGCCGTGGGTGCCGATACCGAAACCGTCCTGCGCGAACTGGGCCAGACCAATTACAACAGTAGGAGACCATCATGACCAAAATGAATTCACTCAAGCCCCTCGGTGGCGCCCGCTGCCGGCCTTGGGGCATCCTGGCGCTTACCGCGTTACTGGGTACCTCTGGCATTGTTTCCGCGCAGCAGGCGCCGGAGGCGATCACGCTGATCGGGCGAGGCTCGGCGGGCAGCACCAGCGATCTTGCATTTGTGGTGATGGAAGAAGCCATCAAGCGCTCGTTTCCGGGGCAGACCATTCAGATCCGTCGACTCCCGGGCACGGCTTCGGCCGTTCCACCACGCATTCAGAACGGCGAGGCACAGATCGGCCATGGCGTAGGTGAAAGCGTGGTCGATGCCTGGAATGCAGAACGCACCTTCGCGCGCCGTCCCAAGATGCGTGACCTGCGCTACATGGGCTCCTATCTCGGTTTTCTGAACAAGCCCTCGGCGAGCCCCACAATGGTGGTGAAGGCCAATTCGTCCATCAAGTCATGGGCAGATCTCAAGGACAAGAAGATTGGCGTAGGGCCCGCCGACAGTCTCACCTCCACGATGGTCAATGTAGGGCTTCGGGGAGTGAGCCTGTCGTATGACCAGATCAAGCGAAATGGCGGGCTGGTACACACCGGCGACTGGAACCAGCAGATGGACATGCTGGGCGACGGGCAGCTTGATGCTGTGTTCGTGACCGCCGATCATCCCTCGCCGATGATCACCCAGTTTGCGGCGAGCCACTCCGCGCGCATCGTGAGCATGAGCGATGGGGTGCTCAAGTCTTTGATGGAAAACTATCCCACCATGACGCGCAATGTCATGCCTGGGAAGACCTACGCCTGGCAGGCCGATGAAGTGGTGGGGGTGCAGCTGTCGCTAGGTTATGTGGTGCACAAGGATCTGCCCGAGGCTACTGTGTATGCGATTTGTATGCAGCTCTATTCGCCCAAGACCGCGGCAATCTGGGGTGAGTCGGTGCCTGGCTGGAAGGGTGCGGAAAAACTCACCGACCGCGCTGCGCAGACCGTGTTTGTTCCGCTGCACCCCGGTGCCGAGCGTTGCCATCGCGAGTTGGGTAATCCTGTCAAAACCATTGCGGTGGGCGCCGAGAAGCCGTGACCCGCGGCGATCTCCGAAACCCCGATGAGGCGGCGCGCGCGGCCGCCTCGCTCAGGGACGCAACCGATGCACTGCCGTCAATCCGGGCGGTGATCCGGCGCGGATCGTTTCGTCAGCGCCTGGTTGCGGCGCTCATCATCTTCCTGTCGATGTTTCTCGGCGTGATGATGATTTACTGCGCGCTGTTTGGCTCGCTTACCGCTTTCCTGCAGCGCTGTGCGTTTGTGTGGGCCATTCTCTCAATCGGCCTGCTGCTGCGCTCTGCGGGTGGACGCCGCTGGAGCGAGCGAAGCTGGGTGAGCCTTGCACCGGATCTGCTGCTGGTGGCGATCATGGCAGCAGGCATGGTCTACATTTTCATCGACTACGAAGACTTTGCCCGGCGTATCGGGTTTCCGTTTCCCGAAGATCTTGCGATCGGAATCGTTTATCTGGTGGTGGCGCTTGAGGTCACACGCCGCTTCATCGGGCTTGCAATGGTGGTGGTGTGTCTCGCGTTCGGACTGCAGGCGCTCTTTGGGAAGCATTTCCCTGGGATGTTTGCCGCACCCAATGTGCGCTGGCAGACCTTCATCGAAGTGCTGTTCATGCAGGACAACGGAATTTTCGGCCCCACCGCCGGGGTGGCTGCCAGCTATCTCATGATTTTTCTGATTTTCGGCGCCATGCTGGTTCGCACCAACGGCATCGAATTCTTTGAAAAGTTGTCGCTCGCGCTCCTCGGGCGGCGTGCGGGCGGGCCTGCCCATGTATCCATTTTGTCGAGTGCGCTCCAGGGCACCACCTCAGGAAGCGTGGTCGGTAATGTGGTGGGTATGGGTAACGTCACCATCCCGCTCATGATCCGAACCGGTTTTGCGCCGCATACGGCGGGCGCTATCGAGGCGGTGGCTTCATCCGGTGCGCAGATCATGCCGCCGGTGATGGGGTCGGCCGCGTTCCTGATGGCGGGTCTGCTGGGCATTGGCTACTGGTCAATTGTGGTGGCCGCGCTCATCCCGGCGCTGCTCTACTTCATCGCGCTTCATGTGCAGGTCGAGATCTATATTCGCGGACAGGGGTTGCAGGCCACTACCGAAAAGCTCCCCACCGTCGGCGAAGCAATGCGCTCAGGCGGCCATCTCATGATCGCGCTTGCCGCGCTGATTGCGCCGCTCTTTATCGGCGCTTCGCCGCAGTTGTCGGCGTTCATCGGGTTGGCCGCGCTTTTCGCGGTGTCGCTCCTTCATCGGTCCACGCGGGTGCCGATGAGCCAATACCTCGAGTCGGTCATCGATGCCATGTCGAACAATGTTGCGGTGGGTGCCGCAGTGACCACCGCCGGCATCCTGATGGGTACGCTTTGGGTATCGGGCGCGGGCAATCTGCTGGCCGACTTCGTGATTGCGGTGTCGAGCGGTCAACTGTTCGTCGCGTTACTTCTCACCGCCCTGGTCGCGCTGGTGCTTGATGCACCTTACGATCAGGCCAAGGCAACCCTGACCGTTGAGCTGGTACTGCTCAACCTGATGGTCATGCTGCTAGCAGCTCTTTGGGTCAACAATCTGGTGCTGCGACGCC